>CAJYIY010000080.1 GCA_913775305.1 uncultured Erwinia sp.
GCAGTTTTTGTGCCGACATCAGTGTTTCTCCCTGCCGCTTTCATCCCCTGCGGTGTTGATATTCACTTCCACGGACATACCGGGGCGCAGTCGCGCCGTATCTTCACTGGTGATACGGATCCGGACCGGGATCCGCTGAGCAATTTTAACGAAGTTACCGGTGGCGTTATCCGGTGAAATCGCACTGAACTCCGAACCCGCCGCCGGAGAGATAAATTCCACCTCACCGTCAAAACGCGCATTGTTTAGCGCATCGACGGTAAAGCTCACCGGCAGTCCGGGACGAATATGCGCCATCTGGGTTTCTTTCATATTGGCGATTATCCATTTCTGCTGCGGCACCAGCGAGGTCAGTCGGGTTCCGGCGGTTACATATGCCCCCTGACGCACCGCAATCTGTCCCAGCTGTCCATCGTCCGGGGCAATGATGCGGGTGTTGTTCAGATCGATCTGTGCCAGCTCCAGCGCTGCCTGCGCACTGGTGACGTCCGCTTCCAGCGAAGCCCGGTTAACGATGGTGGTCTGAAGATCCTGGCGGGAAACGTCCAGCGTAGCCTGCGCCTGCTGAACATCTGCCTGCGTCTGGCTATTGCTGGCCCGTGAGGCATCGCGTTCGCGCAACGACAGCGATCCATCCGCCACCAGACTTTCCACGCGTTTCAGATCCAGCGTACCTTTTACCGCCTGGGCCTTTGCATTTTGCAGGGCAGCTTCATTACGCTTTATTACCGCCTCAGCGCTGCGCCGCTGCTGCAGGTTATTCGCCAGGGCCGCTTTTTTCATATTCAGCTGCGCCTGTGCCTGATGAACCCGCTGGCGATAAATGCGATCGTCAATAGTCATCAGCAGCTCATCGCGCTTTACCGGCTGTAAATCGAGCACCTTAACCGAAGTCACGTAACCACTAACCTGCGGACTGATAAACGTTACCTGACCACGCACATAAGCATTTTCAGTTGACTGTACCTGGCTGGTAAACGGGGGCAGCTGCCAGGCGTAGAGGATCACCAGTACGCCGACAATAGCAATGCCTGACCCCACCGCAATGGATAAAATTCGCAGCTTGTTATTTCTCTGGCGCTCGGCCTGCTGCTGTTCCTGTTGGCTCATTATTTCCCCGTCGCGATCGATGTCGCTGTTTGTTGCATTGCCAGCTGTTCGGCTTTCGCTTCCCGTTTTGCACGTTGCCAGTTGAGATAGCGCTGGCGGGACAATCGCCACAGCACCCAAAGTAAAGTCACGGCGGCAATTCCCGCCGTCAACAGATACACATCGTTGTAAGCCAGTACGTTTGCCTGCAGGGTGGCAACGGTTTGTAGCTGCGTCATGCCCTGCGCACTGGTGAGAATCGGATCGGTCAGCTGGCTGCTAAACTGGCTGGTATACTGAGCGATTCGCTCGGTGACATTAGGATCGAGCAGCGAAAGCTGGTCACCGAGTAAGCTGGAGTGATATTTCTCACGCCATATCTGAAACGTTCCCAGCAGCGCCGCCCCCATCAGTCCGCCCAGGTTCTGGCTCATGCCAAACAACACCACGAAGCTCACCAGATTTTTGGGCTGGGTCACAACACTCGCCACGCCCAGCAGCATCGCTGGCGCAATGAAGAATGTGGTACTGAAGCCAAGCAGAAACTGACTGAAATACATATTGTGCGCACGTGTCAGCGGGCTGGACTGGGCATCCATCAACGATGCCACCATGACAATAATCAACGAAACTACGATCGGCCAACTGAGATGCTTCGGATTGATGGTCAGCGCACTGAAAATAATGCCTGAGGCAACACCCGCAAGGATAGCCAGTGCCAACCCCTGCATCTGGTCATTTAATAACCCCACCGTTTGCAGATAACCCACTGCACCGGTGTTTTGTTCGGCCAGCATAATGCGCAGCAGGATCATGACAATACCGAGGCGGAATATCGCCCCGCTGCCCAGCCAGCGTGTATTGATCAGCGGATTGCTGCGGTTGTGTTCAACCAGTACCGCAGCCGTGACCAGCACCAGCCCAAGCGCTGTACAAATCCCTAACCACGGCGTGCTGGTCCACCATTCAATACGGCCCAGCGACAACACGCCGCAGAACAGGGCCATACCCGGTGCCATCAGGAAGAAGGTAAGAAAATCTTTTTTCTCGAAGACCCGGATCCGCTCGCCCGGCGGCAGCTTGAGGATCAGCACCGCGCCGAGCGCTAACAGTGCCAGCCCCAGCTCAAATAGATACAGGCCACGCCACTCCTCCAGCTGAAGCAGCCCGGTGGAAAACAGACGTGCCAGCGGAATCGCCAACTGAGACGCCCCCAGCCCGATAGCCAGCGCTTTCAGGCGGTGCTTTGCAGGCCAGGCCTGAGTCTGATAGTAAATACCCAACGAGCTGAGCGCTGCCCCTACCATCCCATGTGCCGCACGCACGATAATGGCTGAACTAAGATCATTAACAAACAGATGGAAAAACGCCACCAGCACGTAAAGCACCAGAAACGCTTCGGTAAAAACACGCAGGCCAAACTGCTGGCGAAACTTTACCAGCAGCAGGTTGATAGAAATATTGCCCATCACGTAAACGGCGGGCAGCCAGGCGATTTCATTGCTGTAAGCACCAAATACACCCTGCAGATTGGTGAGATTTGCTGTTACCAGCGCGTTGCTTAATGCACCGGTAATAGAGATCAGCAGGCCGACAAGGCCGAAGGCAATACGCTTATGGGTGGGATGCAGCGGCGTAGAAGGCGAACCGGGCAGCATCGGCTTTTCACCGGGAGCCCATTCACGCGGCGCATAAGGATTAGGCTTATCGCGGTGCACTTACTTTACCTCGATGGTTATCATAACTGCGGATGGATCCGCTGAGTGACCGCCAGTTTATCTTTATTGACATAGACCAGCCGGTCGATCAGCGCAGCTATACTGGCTTCTGCCAGTCCCGGCGCTGAAACCAGCTTTTTCTGAGTGATGAATGTTTCCTGATTCGCGATAGCTGCTGTCACCATCTCACCGCTCGTGCTCAGAGCAATATCTTTCATCCGCCGATCGATCACCAGGCGCCAGGGATGGGCCTTTGGATACAGTAATCGGCATAAGTACAGTTCCTGTGAGTTCAATATACTAAGATCTGATGAATGGATTGCTGACTCAATTATCAGCAAGTATAGACGTGCTCAGATAAAAATGGGAAGAGGATGCACAATTGTTGGAGCGTACCTGAGCCTTGCGCCAGGCCATGACCTTAACCTCCTTTTCGGAGCGAATTCAACCGGGGTCATTGCCCTTTGCCGGAAGCGTTCTACTCCAGCCATCAATGGCTGTGAGGTAAGGTAGGCAAGCAGAGATTGCCGTTTGAAGTCGCTTGTTCAGCCTGCCCCGGATTTCATTGTGCATGCCGCTTCCGGAATATCGTTGCCAGCGAAAGATACAGCAGCCCTGTACCGATAACGATCAGAAAAACATAGCTAAACAGCTTAGAAAGCCATATTCCGACGATCCCACCGACAAAAAACGCTAAAAGCGTTGATGAATGGAGTCCGAGCCGCTCAAGATAAATTGGCGCATCCTTCGGGGATTCCTTGCGCCTGAAGACATCAAACAGCATCGCCACCTCGATGCCTATGTCCGTCGCCGTACCGGAAACGTGCGTGGTTCTGACCCTGGCATTGGATATCCGTGTCACCACTGCATTCTGCAGGCCCATTAAAAAGCTCAGAGAAAATATCAGCACCAGACCGGGATACGACGGATGACACCACATTTCGACGATGCCGAGCGCGATAAGAGCAAGTGCCTCGATCAGAATATTCGCCGCAAAAATAGTCCGTATTCCCCTTCTTCTCCCGGCGTTAATGATTGCAGTGGAAAAGGCTGAACCAACAATAAAAAGTAGCACTACCGTCAGGAACAGGGCGCCTGATTTCAGGTTTGCCTTTGCCAGATTGTCAGACAGTGATGAAACGTTTCCGGTCATGTTCGCCGAAAAGAAGCCAACAATTTCAAACGCTGCCGTGTTCAGCGCACCCGCAACGGCCGCCAGCGTACACGCCAGACGGCTGTCAGTATTGATGGTTCTGGCTTCGTCGGTACTGATTAACATTTGCGGCGGTTCATTCTCAGGCGTTGGAGCCGATATCATCGGCCTAATTGTGCTTGAGGACAAGTGCGGGTAGGTGACAGGCACAAAAAAACCGCCCTCAGGCGGTCACGACATTACTACATATTGCTTTGATTTTATTCGTTTTAATCGATAGTACGAATATGGTGCCCGGAGTGGGACTTGAACCCACACAGCCATAAGCCGAGGGATTTTAAATCCCTTGTGTCTACCGATTTCACCATCCGGGCCTGGATGTAAGATTGGAGGCGCGTCCCGGAGTCGAACCGAGGTAGACGGATTTGCAATCCGTAGCATGGCCACTCTGCCAACGCGCCTTTATTCTTTTTGCCTACAGAAAAGACTTTCTGCTGACGTAAACTGTAGTTGCGAATAAAACCAAATTCAGACTCTTAACTGCTTGATTAATCTTGAATTTCGTTTCCTGTCATTCGCTAACGGACGCAATTATGGACTTGTTGGCATAAAGCGTCAAGACCTATCTGCATCATTTTTCACATCAATGAGTTAGATGATTAAAGAATCGTCAAAAGGCTCACATCTGCGTCAAGAATAGACCATTTATTAGGAGATCGACGCACTTTACTCAGGCCTTTAGCAGCACCTGCCCGTTTTGCGACACTTTTCTCGTTAACGACAGTGCTGGACATCAGCAATTGACGTGAACAGTATGATGGCTTGTTTTATCCATCATGAGTCGATACGGAAATGAGTGAGCTCTTAATAAAGGTGATTACTCGTCCCTCAGGTATGCCGTGCATAATCCGCAGCGCTTTTCGTGCTATGACAGTACTGATTCTGCCTGTGAGGGCTGATATTTTTTAGCGTTAACTTGCTGCGTTGGCAGGGACCGGGTATCTGAGGTCGATTTGTGGCGCGTCGCTTAGAAGCCGGCCAGATTTTGCCATCAGGTATCCTCCTTTCTCTTCTGGCATCAAATCTACATGAAACATGTCCTTGTACTGGAACCATTCATCAGGCCAGTGGATGAGCCAGGACGGATTAGCATCAAAGTTCTTCATCAGCAATCCCGGCGCGTAGCTTTGTTCAGATTCCTTACCTTCAGCATCGCAAACGAAATTGATTTTCTGAATTAGCTCATCCCAGGTTAAATCGCTAGTGTATTATTCCTGATAAAATGCCATTCGGGTAAAGTCCTTCGCACTGGTCCATGAAAAAAAGTCCCGGAAATCAGAGCACCTTTGTGGGTTGAAAACCTGGCCGTTCCAATCTGCGATCATCGTTTTTAGCCCTTCATCATCTTTATCTGTGCTGGTATCAATCCGGGACAGTATCTCTTTGGCTCTATCAGCTAATACCTTAAGTGTCTGTCGACTTGTTTTAGCTGGCTTTAAGCGCGCGGGTAATGGCATTCGGTCTTCCTTGCTAAGTTGAGGATCGGTAGCGGTAACCGCCCACCCGTTTGTGCCAGGGACTCTGGTGTCCCTTGAATTCTAAGGAAAAGTTCCCCCGAACGATTAGCCTTTACAAGAGACTCCATAAATATTATTTTTCAAAATGATACAAAGGCGTTTACTCAAGTGAGCTTGGTGTTAAGCACCACATTACTAAAACAGGAAAGGAAGACGGAAAAATGAATATTCGTTTTAAAGCATTACTCGCAGGCATTTTTGCGTCGGTGTGTTCCGGCGCTTTGGCTTCTCACGTGATCGCTTCAGATACAACACCTCAGATAGCCTATGAAGATATCTCTCGCTCCTTGCCTGAGTTGGAACCTATAACTTTCCGGGCAAGCGCTGAGAAACATAAACTATTAGTTTTTATAGATAATCAATGTGTTTATTGCAGTTATGTCGTTAAAAATATCAAAAAATACACTGACGCAGGACTGACAATGTCATTTCTAACTGTGGCACCCCAATCTATAAAGGACTCGGTCATTGAAGACATGGGGCGGGTCTGGTGTGCATCCGAACGCCAAAAAAGTCTCCAGAACGCGATGGCCGGTTTTTTACCGGGCAACGATAGTTCAGAAAAATGTAAAAATTTGGTGGTTAAACAATCGGAGTTTGCTGATCGACTCGGTGTGAGAGTCACGCCTGTTATGGTTGTGTTGGATAAATCTGCTCACACCTTCCTGGGTAGTGTTTCCCCGGATAAAATTATCTCTGAACTCAATTGACCGGATGAGAATCATAATGTAAGTATCCCAGCTTTAGTTCCACGCACTTTTTGAGATTTCCGGTTTCTCAGCCATCAGCCGGTATTCTTCCGGTGTCAGGTTATTCAGGGATTCATGGGGCCGCTCACTGTTGTATTCATTCAGCCAGCGCTCTGTGATTTCCCGTGCTTC
>CAJYIY010000081.1 GCA_913775305.1 uncultured Erwinia sp.
AAATGGGCCATATGGACATGAGCAGCGGGATGTCCGGCAGGCTCGATCGTCGTACCGTTGGTGGACGGGCGATGGCCACGCTGCTGCTGGATGATATCAAGCTGGAGAGCGGCATGGATATGCAGACCAGCACCCATCGCCTTTACAGTGGCAATGAATGGCGTAAAGATGCCCGTTTCCACGATGTCGGCGTGTTCAGTGAACTGAGCTGGACGGCCAGCGAGCGGGACACTATCGTTACCGGCGCGCGCCTGGACCGTACCTGGGTGGATAATTTCAGCACCCGTGGCCAGGGTGAGCGTAGCGATACCCTGCCCGCCGGATTTATGCGTCTGGAACATACCTTAAACGATATGCCCATGATGCTGTATGCTGGCATCGGTTATACCGAGCGCTTCCCGGATTACTGGGAGTTTTTCTCGCCCACCTCCGGGGCCGATGGACATTCAGCGGCGTTTGATACGGTAAAACCGGAAAAAACCACCCAGCTGGACTTTGGCGCCAAGTATTCCGGTCAGCGTCTTGACGGCTGGCTTTCAGCCTACGTTGGCCGGGTGAACGATTTTATCCTGTTTGATTACGACGGGAATAACAGGCGACTCAGCCGGGCGAGCAACGTTGACGCCACCATTATGGGCGCCGAGGCGGGTTACAGTTACAAACTGACCGAGCACTGGTCAACGGATGCCAGCCTGGCATGGGCGTGGGGAAAAAACCGTAGCGATAACGCGGCTCTGCCTCAGATGCCACCGCTGGATGCCAGACTTGGACTGGGTTGGGAAAACGGACCATTCAGTACCAGTGCCCTGCTGCGCATGGTCAGCCATCAGGATCGCATTGCATTGAATCAGGGAAATGTAGTGGGTAAAGATTTTGGCCGCAGCGCCGGGTTCAGTATTTTTTCCGCCAATGCGGCCTGGCAGTTTAATCCGCACCTCAAGCTGAGCGCAGGCGTGGATAATATTTTTAATCAGGCGTACAGCGAGCATCTGAATCTGGCGGGTAACAGCGCCTTCGGTTACTCATCCAATACCCCGGTTAACGAGCCAGGACGCACCTGGTGGGCAAAAGTTAACGTGAAGTTCTGAACAACATACAGGAGTCATCTATGGCATTTTTACCACCGGGCAAAAAGAGAAGGAATTTTCTGACTGCCCAGGCCTGCGTTTTCATCGTCGTTGCCATTATCATGACCCGCGCGATCGTGGGCGGGGCCATTCAGGAATACAATATGCCGTTCTCTACCTGGCCGGTAGAACTGTATATTTCTGAATTCTTTATGATCGTGATTTACAGCAGCGTCTTCACTTTACTGTTTTCGATTCCGCTGTGGTACTTCTTTATCGGTACTGAGGATCCGGAGAAAAAACAGTAGCCTGTTCGGGTTGAATACCGCTTTGACAGCGGATTAAAAAAGGGGCGACCGGTTAAACGGTCGCCCCTGTTCTATGCCTCTACTTTCAGCTACAGGCTGCGCCAGCGTCGGCTAATACGCCAGCACCGGGGGGTTACAGCGCCTTCAGAATGGCATCGACCGAGGCTTTAGCATCCCCGAACAGCATCTGGGTGTTCTCTTTAAAGAACAGTGGATTCTGCACGCCTGCATAACCGGTATTCATCGACCGTTTGAACACCACCACGTTTTGCGCTTTCCACACTTCCAGCACCGGCATACCGGCGATCGGGCTGCGCGGATCCTCCTGCGCGGCCGGGTTAACGGTGTCGTTAGCACCGATAACCAGCACGGTATCGGTATTAGCGAAGTCATCGTTGATCTCGTCCATTTCCAGCACAATATCGTAAGGCACTTTCGCTTCCGCCAGCAGAACGTTCATGTGGCCGGGCAGACGACCGGCAACCGGATGAATGCCGAAACGGACGGAAATGCCGCGCGCGCGGAGTTTATCGGCGATTTCCGCCACCGGGTACTGCGCCTGCGCCACCGCCATGCCGTAACCCGGCGTAATGATCACCGAGCTGGCGCTTTTCAGCAGTTCTGCGGTACCCGCTGCATCGATTTCACGGTACTCGCCCATCTCTTCCTCTTCGCCGGCTGAGCTGCTGTCGGTGCCGAAGCCGCCGGCAATGACGCTGATAAACGAACGATTCATCGCCTTACACATAATGTAAGAGAGGATCGCCCCGCTCGACCCCACCAGCGCGCCGGTAACGATCAGCAGATCGTTGCTGAGCATAAAACCCGCTGCGGCGGCGGCCCAGCCCGAGTAGGAGTTCAGCATCGAAACCACCACCGGCATATCAGCACCACCAATAGAGGCCACCAGATGCCAGCCGAATGCCAGGGCGATTAGCGTCATCACCAGCAGCGCGAAGCTCTGCACGCCCACGCTTTCTGAACGAACAAACAGGATCAGCAGCAGGAAGGAGAGCACCAGCGCCAGCAGGTTCAGCTTGTGACGATGAGGCAGCATCAGCGGACGCGAAGAGATTTTGCCACGCAGCTTGCCAAAGGCCACAATCGAACCGGTAAAGGTCACCGCACCGATAAAGATGCCGATAAAGACCTCGGTCAGATGGATATTTTCCATCACCGGCAGCAGGCCGGGGGCGTGGTCCAGATAGCTGTTAAAGCCAACCAGCACCGCCGCCAGACCGACAAAGCTGTGCAGCACCGCCACCAGTTCCGGCATTTCGGTCATTTCGACCCGCTTCGCCAGACGAATACCGATCGCGCCGCCAATCATCATCGCCAGCAGCAGCCAGGCAATATTGCCGGAGTCCGGACCAAAAATGGTTGCCAACAGCGCCAGCGCCATACCGCTAATACCGAAGATATTCCCCTGTTTCGAGGTTTCATGCTTTGACAGCCCGGCAAGGCTGCAAATAAACAGGATCGCAGCAACAATGTAGGCTGCAGTCACTAATCCGCCAGACATGGATAAACCCCTCAGTTTTTACGGAACATTTTCAGCATGCGCTGGGTGACGGTAAAGCCACCAAAGATATTGATGCTGGCAATCAGCACCGCGATAAACGACAGGAAGCTCACCCAGCCGCCGTGGCCAATTTGCAGTACCGCTCCGATAACGATAATGCCGGAAATAGCATTCGTCACCGACATTAACGGAGTATGCAGCGCGTGGCTGACGTTCCACACCACGTAGTAACCCACCACGCAGGAGAGCGCGAACACGGTAAAGTGCGAGAGGAACTCCGGCGGTGCCACGTTGGCCAGCCAGCCGAACAGCACCACAGCCAGCGCCAGCAGCAGGTACTTGCGCAGCGGGGATGCTGGTTTTTCCAACGCTTCCGCGGTTTTTACCTCCGCTTTCGGGGCTTTAGGTGCTGCGGAAACCTGAATGGGTGGTGCAGGCCAGGTGATTTCACCCTCGCGAATCACGGTCACGCCGCGCACCACAACATCGTCAAAGTCAATAGTGATGTCGCCGTTCTTCTCTTTACACAACAGCTTCATCAGGTTAACCAGGTTGGTTCCGTAAAGCTGGGAGGACTGCGTTGGCAAACGGCTTGGCAGGTCGGTGTAACCAATGATCTTCACCCCGTTCGGGGTCACGGTCACTTTATCGGCCACGGTCAGCTCGCAGTTGCCACCGGTTTGTGCCGCCAGGTCTACGATCACGCTGCCCGGCTTCATTGAGGCCACCATATCGGCGGTAATCAGCTTCGGTGCAGGCTTGCCCGGGATCAGCGCGGTGGTCACAATTATGTCAACTTCTGCGGCCTGAGCCGCAAACAGCGCCATCTCAGCTTTGATAAACGCATCTGACATGACCTTCGCGTAGCCGTCGCCGCTGCCCGCTTCCTCTTCAAAGTCCAGCTCAAGGAACTCGGCCCCCATACTCTGCACCTGCTCTTTCACTTCGGGGCGGGTGTCAAAGGCACGGACGATAGCGCCCAGGCTGCGGCCGGCACCGATCGCCGCCAGACCGGCTACGCCTGCGCCAATCACCATGACTTTGGCAGGCTGGACTTTACCTGCGGCGGTGATCTGCCCGGTAAAAAAGCGGCCAAACTCGTGAGCGGCCTCCGCGATCGCACGGTAACCGGCGATATTGGCCATTGAGCTGAGGGCATCCAGCGACTGCGCGCGTGAAATACGCGGTACCGCATCCATGGACATCACGGTCACTTTGCGCGCCGCCAGTTTTTCCAGCAGCGCCGGGTTCTGCGCAGGCCAGATAAAGCTGACCAGCGTGCTGCCTTCGCGCGTCAGGGCGATCTCTTCATCGTCCGGCGCATTGACCTTCAGCACAATATCCGACTGCCAGACGTTAACCGCATCGGTGATAGTGGCACCGGCGGCAACATAGGCAGCATCATCAAAGCTGGCAAGCTGACCCGCACCGCTTTCAACGGTGACGCTGAAACCCAGTGATAACAGCTGCTCAACCGTTTTGGGGGTTGCTGCCACACGGGCTTCACTGGCCAACCGTTCTTTGGTAATACCAATAAGCATAATCTTCCCTTTTATCAGAGAGTATGACGATTTGATGATGCTATTCCGGCCCGTATGGCCGAAAGCATCTTGTTTCAAACTGTTTATAACCTACAGAAACCATGCCCATATTTCCAGCGATTGCAGGTACTTCGGTCACTTAAGCTATAAAAATTCAGTTCAGACCCGGCAAAGCCCTATATTGAACCTGAATTACCTGAAGAACCGACGATGATCTGCTACATAAAACTCAGAATGCTCAGTGAGATCCTGTTAAATACCATTAATTAACAACACATTAACCAGTTAAGTGGTAATTATTACCTGCATAAGTGGTATGAAGAGGGATAATGACTCGGTTCAGCCTGCTTTCCTGACTATTCCAATTACTGGAATGACCCCACACAGAAAACCATAAAAAATGGCTGAGACAGGGGCAATATTACATGCAATAATCGTGAACTAATCTGTTGAACATCAAGACTCCAGCACGTTTTCGTACTCATTTTGCGTAAGGCGAAGGATTATTTTTATGAAGCTGAAGAACACCATCCTGGCATCAGCCCTGTTATCACTCACATCATTAACCGCAGTTCATGCGGCACAGGAACTGACGCCGGAGAAAGCCGCCGCGCTGAAACCGTTTGATCGGATCACCATCAATGGCCGTTTCAATGCCATCAATGAAGCCAGCAGCGCCGTCTCCAAACGTGCTGATGCGCTCGGTGCTGCCGCCTACTACATTCAGGGCATTAATGACACCAACGGAAACGGCGGTAACTGGAACGTCACCGCCGATCTGTATCACGCCGATGCCCCCAAAGCGGTCAAGAATAAAGATCGCGTAATCAACGGCGTGCGTGAGCTGACTAAATCCGAGGCTTACTCGCTGGAACCGTACGACACGGTCAGCGCCAGCGGCTTCTTCCGCAGCCAGCCGGACGTAAACGACGCCATCACCCGTGCGGCGAAAGATAAGGAAGCTGCATCTTTCTTTATTATTCGCCAGATCGACACCAACAACGGTGGCAACCAGATGATCACAGCCTACATCTACAAGGCCGATGCGCCGAAACGTGTGGTGCAGCAGTCATCAAACCTGATCCCGGCGGACTCCGAGGCCGGTAAAGCTGCGCTGGCTGCCGGCGGTGCCGCGGCGAAAAAGGTTGAGATCCCAGGTGTTGCCTCTTCCGATACGCCAAGCAAAAACGTGGGTCGCTTCTTTGAAACGCAAAGCTCTACCGGCCAGCGTTACACTGTCACATTGCCGAGCGGTAAAAGTGTGCAGGAAGTGAACGCGATTACCGCAGCGCAGATGCAACCCTTTGACAGCGTGACCTTTACCGGCCACTTCAGTACACCAACCGAAGTGTCTGAAGAAGTCGGTAAGCGCGCGATTGCCAAAGGTGCGAAGTACTATCACGTGACTCGCCAGTGGTCTAACCAGAGCGGCGGCAACCTGACGGTCAGTGCCGATCTGTTTAAGTAACAGACACATCAGTCTTCGACGCGGGCAGCCTTCGGGCTGCCCTTTTTGCAGGTGAATAATCTGCTGAGATTTGTGCATAGTAAATCATTGCATCCCTCGTCCTCACTCCGTAAAATCGCCCTCCTCTTGCAGGGCTATCGTTCACCCGATCGCACAATCCCCTGAGTAAAATTCAAACTTTCTGAATTAACTGGCTTTTTATTCTGTTTCTGGAGTCATTTTTTGGACAAAAAACTGGGGCTTACTGCCCTTACCGCACTGGTGCTCAGCTCCATGCTGGGCGCAGGCGTTTTCAGCCTGCCACAAAATATGGCAGCGGTAGCCAGTCCGGCGGCACTGCTGATCGGCTGGGGTATTACCGGCGTGGGGATTTTGCTGCTGGCCACGGCAATGCTGCTGCTGACCCGAATAAAACCCGAACTGGATGGCGGGATCTTTACCTATGCGCAGGCAGGGTTTGGTCAGCTGACGGGCTTTTGCTCTGCGTGGGGCTACTGGCTGTGCGCGGTTATCGCTAACGTGTCCTATCTGGTTATCGTCTTTTCTGCGATGAGTTTCTTTACCGATTCGCCCGGCCACGTGGTGTTCGGGGACGGCAATACCTGGCAGGCGATGCTGGGTGCCTCCCTGCTGCTGTGGCTGGTGCATGCCCTGGTGCTGCGCGGTGTGCAGACCGCTGCCGGTATCAATCTGGTTGCCACGCTGGGTAAGCTGCTGCCGCTGGGGCTGTTTGTGGTGCTGGCGATTGTCGCGTTTCACTACGACCGTTTCCGCATCGATTTCAGCGGGGTGTCACTGGGCAAACCGGTGTGGCAGCAGGTCAAGGACACCATGCTGATCACTCTCTGGGTGTTTATCGGCGTGGAGGGCGCAGTGGTGGTTTCCTCTCGCGCACGACACAAGCGCGACATAGGCCGTGCGACGCTGCTGGCCGTGGTGGCAGCGCTGATCGTCTATTTGCTGGTTACGCTGCTGTCGCTGGGCGTGGTGTCACGGGCTGAGCTGGCTGGCATGCGTAATCCTTCGGTCGCGGGTCTGATGACCACGCTGATGGGCCACTGGGGCAATGTGATCATCGTCACCGGGCTGATTGTTTCCGTCTGCGGAGCCTATCTCAGCTGGACCATTATGGCAGCGGAAGTGCCGATGATTGCCGCGCAGCACGGCGCGTTTCCGCGTATTCTCAGCCGACAGAACGCGCGGGGTGCGCCTGCCGCCTCGCTCTGGCTGACTAACGGCAGCATCCAGCTGTGCCTGATCCTGATCGGATGGACCGGGGCAGACTACAGTACGCTGCTGACCATCGCTTCGGAGATGATTCTGGTGCCCTACTTTTTGGTGGGTGCCTATTTATTCAAACTGGTCTGGCGTCGCGGCCAGCCAGCCGTGACGGCGGTGGCTACGGGTGCCAGCCTCTACGGCCTGTGGCTGCTGTACGCCTCCGGACCGCTGCATCTGCTGCTGTCAGTGGTGCTTTATGCGCCGGGGATCCTGCTGTTTTTATTCGCTCGCCGCCAGGGTCAGGGGCTGACAGCACTGAAGCCGTTGGAAAAAACCGCTATGGTCGTGCTGGTTGCGGCTGCTCTGCCAGCAGCCTGGATGCTGATGCAGTAACCGTCAGTGTGGCAGTGGCGGGATGACAATATGCAATCTGTCATCCTGCTGCCGGAGAGACAGCGGATAAGCATATTCCTGGCGCACGGTGATCAGCTGAGATTCAGAAAGCGGATAAGGCAGGAGAATGTCGAAGCGGGCAATTTGCTGCTGCCGGGCCAGGGTAATCAAACGCACTATATTGATTTCATCACTGACTTGAGTGGAGATAATCTGTAGTGCGAGGTCTTTCAGGCGTTCCGGCAGGGTGCAGGGAGCGGCGGTGGTTTTCCGCGTCACGATACCAAAAAAGGGGATAACGCCGTAAATTGCATCAACAAAGCTCCAGCGTTTCTTACAGGAGGCAGAAAGGAAATCGATATAATTGATACAGACAGGATCACCGTTTCCCACAGCAGCCAGCTTAGTTTCTGACACCCTTTCCTCCTTTTCGTTACACGCACCAACCGCTCATGAGGCTATCATGACATATTCGGCAGCCATTATACTACACAGAACCTGTAAGGAGGGATAAGGATTCCCTCCTACAATTTGCGACGATTTCACACCGGTTATAGGCGTTCTTCCTGAGAAAGGATAAGCTACTGCTCTCTATGGCCGATTAAACGCATCATGAATAAAATTGTATTTGTTGAAGATGACCGGGACGTGGGTGAGCTGATTGCTGCCTATCTGGGTAAACATGATATCGAGGTGATTGTTGAAAGCCGGGGCGACAAGGCGGAAGCCACGATCGCCGCCACTCACCCGGACCTGGTGATGCTGGATATTATGCTACCCGGCAAAGACGGCATGACCCTGTGCCGTGATATTCGCAGCACCGGCGACTGGTCAGGCCCGATTGTGCTGCTGACCTCGCTGGACAGTGATATGAATCATATTCTGTCGCTTGAGATGGGCGCGAATGATTATATTTTAAAAACCACGCCGCCCGCGGTGCTGCTGGCCCGTCTGCGGCTGCATCTGCGCCAGGCCGGCAACAAACCCCAGGGCGATGACATTGCCCCTTCGGTTTCCAGCCAGAATGGTCTGCGCTTTGGCACGCTGAGCATCGATCCGGTTAACCGCCAGGTGACCCTTTCCGGCGAGATCGTTGCCCTGTCCACGGCTGATTTCGATCTGCTGTGGGAGCTGGCCACCCATGCCGGAACGATTCTGAACCGCGATGCCCTGCTGAAGACTCTGCGCGGCGTCAGCTACGACGGCATGGATCGCAGTATTGATGTGGCGATTTCGCGACTGCGTAAGAAACTGCTGGATAGCGCCACCGAGCCTTATCGCATTAAAACCATTCGCAATAAAGGCTATCTGTTTGCGCCGCACGCCTGGGATGCCCAGTAAGAAAGCCGATTGTTCTTGTAACCAGCTGAAATGCTGCGACATCAGCGCAGCAGGTCGTGAAATTATTGCTGTTTTTTACTCATTAGCTCCCGGCAGAGCTGCTGGTCTTCACGGATAACAGCCTGCTCAGATGCGCTGAGCTGCTGCCAGGTGTTGAGCATCCTTTCACCCAGCGCTGGAATAAAGTGAGTTTTTCGCAAGGCATAGTCGGAGTTGCTTCCCTCGACGATGTTTTCCATATCCTGCAAAAACGTCTGAGGCTGACTGTGGTCAATGGCACAAAATACCGAACGGTAATAGCCCTCTTCTTCTGAGGAGTGATGCGGCAACAGCCACATGACAATCACACCGATCAGTGCCAGGGGCAACACGATAAAACGTAAAAAATTTAACATGGAGAATTCAGGCAGGGAAATTGAGGGCGTAGTGTACCTGCTGCCCTGAGAGAATGTAAAACGGAGATCGGGTACATCGATCCCGACTTAAGCGTATGCTTTTTCCGGCTGTATCTCGCCTGTTCCGCGAGTTCGATAAAGTCACTCTGCAGTGTTACTGTACGCGTAACGGGTGCTCGCCAAAAGGGGGCCTGGAACACACAAATGGTTTTTCAGGTCTGTTCTGCGTAGAGTACTGACCCGTCAGCGATTGGATGTGGTGACTGCATCAGCGCATCAGTGGGTATGCAGCTGCCCTCACCGTGCCCCTTGAGATACAGTTCGGGTAGATAACATGTTGATTTTAGGTAATAACCAATGAGAAAGCTGTTTATTCAGTTTTACCTGCTGCTGTTTGTCTGCTTCCTGGTGATGGCGATGCTGGTTGGGCTGGTGTACAAATTTACCGCCGAACGCGCCGGACGCCAGTCGATGGATGATTTAATGAAGAGTTCGCTGTATCTGATGCGCAGCGAGCTACGGGAGATCCCGCCGCGCGACTGGAACCGCACCATTAATAACCTCGATCTCAATTTGTCCTTCAAGCTGCACATTGAGCCCATGAGCAAATATCAGCTCGATCCGCCGACGCTGCGCCGCCTGCGCGCGGGGGAAATCGTGGCTCTCGACGACGAATACACCTTCCTGCAGCACATTCCGCGCAGCCACTACGTACTGGCGGTCGGCCCAATCCCCTATCTGTTCTACCTGCACGAGATGCGCCTGCTGGATATCGCCCTGCTGGCGTTTATCGGCATTTCACTGGCGCTACCGGTGTTTATCTGGATGCGACCCCACTGGCAGGACATGCTCAAACTGGAAAATGCCGCACAGCGATTTGGTCAGGGTCATCTTGACGAGCGTATTCATTTTGACAGTGCCTCCAGCCTGCTGCGGCTGGGGGTGGCCTTCAACCAGATGGCGGACAATATCAACACGCTGGTTGCCAGCAAAAAGCAGCTGATCGACGGTATCGCCCATGAACTGCGCACTCCGCTGGTGCGGCTGCGCTATCGTCTGGAAATGAGTGACAACCTGAGCGAGGCCGAATCAACC
The DNA here is from genome assembly GCA_913775305.1 of uncultured Erwinia sp. GTDB lineage: Bacteria > Pseudomonadota > Gammaproteobacteria > Enterobacterales > Enterobacteriaceae > Erwinia. Next base: position 10,352 of record CAJYIY010000081.1, read on the forward strand.
GCATTAAACCGGGATATCGGCCAGCTGGAGGGGCTGATCGAAGAGTTGCTGACCTATGCCCGCCTCGATCGTCCGCAGGTCGAGCTGAATCTGCAGTCGCTCGATCTGGCACAGTGGTTGCACGAACGGCTACAGGATATCCGCCTGGTCAATCCGGATACCGATATTGCGCTGGATACGCCGCAGCGTGAAAATCACGGTGTGGCGGATCCCCGACTGATGGAACGTGTGCTGGACAACCTGGTCAATAACGCCCTGCGCTATGCCGGTAACCGGCTGCGCGTCGGATTGTGGTTTGACGGTAACATCGCCTGTCTGCAGGTTGAAGATGATGGCCCCGGCATTCCGCAGGAGGAGCGCCAGCGGGTGTTCGAACCCTTTGTGCGCCTCGATCCCAGTCGCGATCGCGCCACCGGAGGCTGCGGCCTGGGGCTGGCGATTGTTCACTCCGTTGCCCAGGCATTTGGCGGCTACGTGACGATTGACAGCAGCCCGCTCGGCGGTGCCAGCGTACGCTTCTGCTGGCCGGTCAATCCCCCTTTGCACGACGCCTGAGGCGTCTGAATTTTTCTCTGATTAAGGAACAGTATGTCATCTGCTTACGCGAATCTGACCCGAACCTTCCAGCGCCTTGCACGCTTTGGTCATCTTGCTGCAATTACCGGCTGGGATATGCAAACCATGATGCCCGCTGGCGGCAGCCGCGCGCGCGGTGAAGCGCTGGCGGAACTGAGCGTGCTTCGTCATGAAATCCTGACGGCCAGCCAGGTAGGAGAATGGCTGGAACAGGCAAAGCAGGAGGATCTGGATGATGTGGCGCAGGCTAATCTGTTCGAAATGCACCGCGCCTGGCAGCAGGCCGCCCTGCTTCCCGCTTCGCTGGTGGAGGCCAAATCGATTGCCGGTTCCCGCTGTGAACACGCCTGGCGTCAGCAGCGCCCCGCCAACGACTGGCAGGGCTTCGCCGCTAATCTGAAAGAGGTGGTGAAACTCAGCCGCGAGGAAGCCGAAATTCGTGCGCAGGCCAACGGCTGTTCACGCTATGACGCGCTGCTGGACCTCTTCGAACCGGGGATGACCAGCGCCAAACTGGACAGTACCTTTGGCGATCTGAAACAGTGGCTGCCGGAGCTGCTGCAAAAGATCGTCGACCAGCAATCGAAAGAGATGGTGATCGTGCCTGCCGGGCCTTTCCCGCAGGAGCAGCAGAAAGCGCTCGGCCTGGCCGTCATGAAGCTGCTGGGCTTTGACTTTAACGCCGGACGCCTCGACGTCAGCGCGCATCCGTTCTGCGGCGGGGTACCTCAGGACGTGCGCATCACCACCCGCTACAGGAGCGATGAGTTTATCAGCGCAATGATGGGGGTGATCCACGAAACCGGCCATGCGCGTTATGAACAGAACCTGCCGCAGCAGTGGGCCGACCAGCCTGTGGCGCTGGCACGCTCAACCGCCATCCATGAATCGCAGAGTCTGTTCTTCGAGAAACAGCTGGGCCGCAGCCCGCAGTTTCTCAGTCTGATTCAGCCGCTGGCGGTCCAGCTGCTCGGCGACCGCCCCGGTATGGATACCGCTAACTTTATCGCCCTGAATCAGCGGGTGAAGCCGGGTCTGATCCGCGTTGATGCCGATGAAGTCAGCTATCCGGCCCACGTGATCCTGCGCTATGAGATCGAACGTGCGCTGATTGCCGGAGACATTGAGGTCGAGGACATCCCTGCGCTGTGGCAGGAAAAAATGCAGCACTGGCTGGGTCTCAACACCGCCGGAAACTATCGTGACGGCTGTATGCAGGATATCCACTGGACCGACGGCGCATTCGGCTACTTCCCGACCTATACGCTGGGAGCGATGTACGCCGCACAGCTGTTCCAGGCGCTTAAGCAAGCCATTCCGCAGATTGACGATCTGATCGCCCAGGGCGATCTGCAGCCGATATTTAACTGGCTGCAGCAGAATATCTGGCAGCACGGCAGCCGTTTCTCGACCCGCCAGCTGATTGAAAATGCCACCGGGGAAGACCTCAACCCGGTCTGGTTCCGTCAGCATCTTGAGAGCCGCTATCTGAAGTAAACCCGCTGTGACAGCAGGCCCTCAGGGGGGGGGCATCTGGCGTCCCCCCTTTGTACATTCGGTTACACGCCGATACCAATCACTCACTGAAGCACCCGCCTCATTCCCATATAGTTTCTTCACCGGCCCCGCAGTGGGCTGACACATGAATAAACATTTGAGGGTTTCGCAATGAAAAAATTATTTGCTCTGGTTGTAGCCGCTGCAATGGGTCTGTCTTCAGTTGCTTTCGCTGCTGAGACCACAGCCGCTCCAGCAACCACCGCACCAGCGGCCAACACCGCAGCTGCAGCTCCGGCTAAAGCGACCGTTAAGCATCATAAAAAACACAAGAAAGCGACCGAGCAGAAAGCGCAGGCGGCTAAAAAGCACCACAAGGCCGCTAAAAAGCCTGTAGCTCAGAAAGCCCAGGCGGCTAAAAAACACCACAAGGCGGCCACCAAACCCGTCGCTCAGAAAGCTCAGGCGGCTAAAAAGCACCATAAAGCGGCCACCAAACCCGTCGCTCAGAAAGCTCAGGCAGCTAAAAAGCACCACAAAGCGGCCAAAAAACCTGTAGCGCAGAAAGCTCAGGCAGCTAAAAAGCACCACAAAGCAGCCAAAAAACCTGTAGCGCAGAAAGCTCAGGCAGCTAAAAAGCATCACAAAGCAGCCAAAAAAGCGGCTGCCCCTAAAGCGTAATATTCGCAGACGGGCGGGTCACCGCCCGAAATAAGATCCTTAATTCAAACACCCGGTTAATCCGGGTGTTTCTTTCCCGGAGTCTCGGATGATGGTGCGCCGCTATTTATTCGAAATCATTCTGGTTGTGATGATCCTTTGCGGTGTGATTGCCGCCAGCTTTTACATCTAACGCTCTGTAGCGTGCTGATATTCCAAATTAATCTCCCTTTTTTATCGCTATCCGTCTATAGTTATTGCATTAGCGTAATCACTTTTAATGCTTCTCCAGCCCGAGAGAAATATGCGCCTGACTGCTGTGTTGTTAATGGGTTTACTCTCCTTCTCATTCTGTACCCATGCCGATGATGATGCCAAAAGCGAAGCTGACACCCGAACACTGTTTTTTGGTAAAGATGACCGCCTGCCGGTCAGCGATACCGCCAGCCAACCGTGGGAGGCGATCGGCCAGCTTGAAACGGCCAGCGGCAACCTGTGTAGCGCAACGCTTATCTCCCCTAACCTTGCCCTGACGGCCGGTCACTGTCTGCTGGCACCGCCGGGTAAACTGGATAAAGCCATCGCATTACGCTTTATTGCCGGTAACAACGGCAAGTGGCGCTATGAAATCCACGATATTGAAGGACGGGTAAACCCGACGCTGGCGAAAAAACTGAAGCCCGATGGCGATGGCTGGATTGTTCCGTCCTCTGCCGCACCTTATGACTTCGGTCTGATTATTTTGCGTAATCCACCATCCGGCATTGTGCCGCTGCCGCTGTTTTCCGGTACGCGCAGCGAAATGACCGCAGCGCTGAAGGCCACGGGCCGTAAAGTGACTCAGGCGGGCTATCCGGAAGATCATCTGGATACGCTCTATTCGCACAGTGACTGCCTGATCACCGGATGGGCGCAGAAAACGGTACTGTCACACCAGTGCGACACCCTGCCAGGAGACAGCGGTTCCCCGCTGCTGCTGAAGGTAGACGGAGACTGGCAGCTTATTGCGGTGCAAAGCTCCGCGCCCGCACCTAAGGACCGCTATCTGGCCGATAACCGTGCCATTGCCGTAACGGCCTTCCGCGATAGTCTGGAAGCGCTGGCGAAGTAGTTTTTTCGCTTTCAAAGCTAAAGACTATGCGAAAAAAAAAGGATCTAAAAAAAGATCCTTTTACGGTAGTTTCTATACGATTTACCTCAGCTTATGCGGACATAAACAATCACCTGATTGTGGCTTATTCAGTGGCTGGTAACGTCGGTAATAACTATGTCATTACCATCAGAACCACCACCAATGGTCACTTCATATGTATGCCCAGCTTCAGGTTTCACTGATCCTGACCATGTGCGATCGAAACTGTTATACATACCCTGTTCAGTAAACACCCAATTTATCGAGTAGGTTGCGCCTGCTTTGACTCTGTATTCCATATAACTTTTATCTGAAAAATTTGAGGAAACAGGACCGCTACCTTCTACTTTTTTTCCATAGCTGGACTTAATTCCCATAACAGAGAATCGGGCATTTACGCTGTATTCCTGATCTGGTTCACCTGACCATTTTACATAATAAGGCACAGGTTGAAGCAACTGACCAGAAGCTTGTCTGAGACTAGTATAGACCGGGCTATTATCGAACCGTAAATATGCTGCATTTTCACCATAATAATCAGGTAATACAGGTCGAAAAGACGCAGCACAACCGGTCAGAAAAAGAGTGAAAGTGGCTGGTATAACCAATGCGAAAATTGAAGATAATTTCATATAACACATCCCTGATGAAAAAATATATATTACCACACGGCAAATACGGACTGGTAGAAATATCAAAAAGATTTGTGCATTGAGTTTATTATTAAACCAACCAAGATATATAAAATACTAATCAGCGTTGTTAATAGAGCCGTTTTAGTTCCAGAAACTTTTTGAGATCCCGGCTAAATAATGGTGTTGTCGATATTCCTCCGACGTCTTGTTGTTCAGTGATTCATGCTGGCGTTCACCGTTATATTCTGATAACCATTTTTCCGGGATCCCCGCACTTCATTCAGCATTCTGAACAGATAAAAATCGAGTATTTCTGTACGATGTGCCCGGTTAAAGCGCTCAATGAAAGCGTTCAGCTTCAGCAGACATTAAAACGGTGGATCCTTTTGTGATTCCACAGGTGTCCCTGCCGCCTCAGAACCTGGAAAAGTTACGGAAAACTGTATCGTGGGTATCGCTCGGCCACTGCCTGCAACGTGACTATAACGGCAGGATCCGGAGCGCCCGGCGGCCCCGCCAGGTTTTCCACAATAATGTTTCTTCACGCCTTCTGTCCCAGCCATCAGCATGATTGTGCTGAAACAGCCAGAACAGCAATCGCAGAATTAACACCAGCAACCAGACCAGCGTGATGGCCGCAGGAAAGCATCTCCAGAATTTTGTACCTTCACTCTACCGATCAAATGCATGAGCCGCTATTGCAGCCACAACAGCCAGCGCCCCAGAACAGAAAACCAGTAGACGAAACGAATGGCGGCCGGACACCAGGCTGCGGGGGGAATATTTTAAGACTTACAGGCATAATCAGGGTATAAAGACCAGTTCAGGTGAAACAGTATAAAGATTCAGTTGTGCGTGGAGGTGAGTAAATTTAGGCGGCACAATCCAGTCAAATGTAACTCCGTTCTTATTCCACGTAATCGATGAAAAATCTTCCTGCTTCTGCCAGCTATTTAATTCCAGTGAACGCCAGCAACTGACAATCATTATACGTTGTATCCTGGTCGCTTTTTTAGCTTCAATCTGGTAAATATCGGCATACATTTCCTGTCCGGCCCCGCACTGGGCGGTAGGGTTCCCCGGGCGTGAGGGGAATCCATTTATTAAAAGGAGATATTGTTTATTACCTACGATATGCAGCTTCCCGTCACTGTATAGTGATACCAGTCCTTTTTGAGGTGTAATCGTTACACCGTCAATCGTTAACGGTTGCTGGCGGTTAAATATTTCTTTGATTTCTGATGCGGTAGCGTTCAATGCTGCACCAAGAAAAAACACAAGGAGTGAAATATTTTTCTTGTATTTATTGTCCATAAACTTTATCGGCATAACTTGATCCTGAATAAACCCATGCATGCTACGCAAAATGCCCTGCAGAAGCGTAGGTTGGCTGATCACGGTTATCTAGCTGTTCTTCAGTCTGACCAGCAGTCAGTCAACTGTGTCATCATCATGGCCGGAAAAAGAGAATTCTTACCCGGAGAGTTTATCAGAAATTGGTCGACCAAAAACGGTATTAAACAAAAAATGGTTGAATCCCGGATACAGCGCAAAAAAAGAGAGACACGGCGGATTGCCTGTGTATCTCTCCGGTAAGGGTTTCAGCGGATTAGTGGGAGGCTGTTAATGTTTCACCACTATCCAGTGTGAGATCCTGATGTTCTTTTTTCTCTTTGATCAGAATCCACAGCGCGGCGGCACCGATGAGGTCGAAGACAGCCAGCGCAATAAAAAACGGACCGAAGCCGATGATACCGACGAATGCACCGATAAATAAGTTAAAGATTAACTGACCGGACCATGCACATGCACCGGCCATACCCACCGCGGTTGCCACTTCGTCTTTCTTGAACAGATCCCCGCCGAGGGTGGCGGCAACGGTGGATAACAGCTGGTGGGAGAAACCACCGATACTGATTAACAGCACCGCGACATACGGGTTCTCAACAATACTGACCAGGCCGATAGTGCTCATCAGTACCGCACCGATGGTAAAGGTGATACGGCGTGAGTTGATGAGGGAAACGCCGCGATCGTTAAAGTATTTCGCCACGAATCCGCTGGCCAGACAGCCCAGGTCTGCCATCAGGAACGGTAGCCAGACAAACATCGCGATCTCTTTCAGGCTGAAATGCAGGGTTTCCACGAAGAAAATCGGTACCCAGAAGTTAATCGTTCCCCATGCGGGATCTGCGAGGAAACGGGAGAGGCCGATACCCCAGAAGTTACGCTGTTTCAGAATATTGATAACAGAGGTTTTCTCTTTTTTTGCGGATTTGAGATGTTTTTCCTGGCCGTTTTCAATACAGGCACGTTCTTCATCAGACAGGCGTTTTGCATCTTTCGGCTCTTTAAAGAAGAAGAACCAGACAAAGGCGGCGATAACAGCCAGCGCTCCGGCGATAATGAAGGCAAACTGCCAGCTGTGGAATATGATACACCAGGCGATCAGCGGCGGAGCCAGCATCGCACCGAAAGATGTTCCCATATTAAACACACCGGTGGCTATCCCGCGCTCTTTTGCGGGGAACCAGATGGTAGCGGTTTTCACACCGGCCGGAATAGCGGAAGCTTCACTGAAACCCATGATGCCGCGCACACAGGCCAGACCCTGCCAGGAACCGGTCAGGGCGTGAGCCATGGTGGCAAGACCCCAGATCATTGCACAGATAAAGAAGCCGATTTTCAGACCAATCGTATCAATAAAGAAGCCCATAATTGGCTGACCGATGGTGTATGCCAGCTGGAATGCGCTGACAACCCAGGAATACTGCTCTTTGGTGATCCCCAGGTCATTCATAATCGTCGGTGCAGCAACACCTAATGCGGTACGATCAAGGTAGTTAATGATGGTTATGAAGCACACCAGCAGAATCATATGCCATCGGTAATGTTTAATTGTTTTCATACTCATCCTGTTGAATTTTATGCTATTTCCCCGTCAACCATGTCTTTCGTAATGGTTAGATCGACCTGGCATATTGGTTAACCAGATCTGGGCGAGAAATCCGTCGCTGTTAAATTATTTCTGACTGATTCAACGGGATTCTGCATAAAAGGCAGGCATTATTATGTGATCAAGCTCTTTATTTTATATTGGTTGACCAAAGTGATCGTATTGCTGTGATCTGGTTAACCATATTGGTTGACCATAATGGTTTGCCATGATGTTGTATGTTATTAAACCGTTCCGGAAACCTGCTGACGCGTTTTCCGGTTCTTAAAACCGGAGCGGCGAAACAAAACAGGCAGTATTACCCGCTGAATAAGGTTATCCGGTTGACCCTGCCGCAGTATCTGCTGGCGCTCAACAGCGCGCGCGCATTGGGCTGATTAATTTTGATTTCTCGCTGGGGCAGTTTGTAGCTGGCGCGCTGCAGGGCTTCAATCGAAGCATTAACCAGCGAACGGCTGGCGGCGATGTTCGCCACGTTCGCCACTAACGTGACGGGAAGCTTTCTTTGCGCACGCGAAGCGGTAAAACGCATGGCGTACCGTCACGGTGGTCGGGGCGGTGCGATCGTCAACGTCTCTTCGGCGGCCTCACGGCTGGGTGCACCCCATTAATATCTGGATTACCCTTGGTGTAGACCCGCGAGCCTATAACCGCTGGGAGAAAGCAGCAACAGCCCCTCACCTGGATACAGTAATCAAGATTGCCGATGTACTACAGGTGACGCTGGATGAACTGGTAGGCCGTAAAGCCGTTTCAGAAGAGATAAAAGTCCGCAACCATACGCTACATGCCCTGTGGCAGAAGGCGGATATATTGCCGGATTCCGATCAGCAGGCGCTGATCGCCGTGCTGGACAGTTTTGTTAAGAAGTCGATGGTTGAACAGGTAATTGGATTTAACAGTAACAGGCGTTAACTGAACGCGGCGGGCATGAGTTCGCACCTCATACCCGCCGCTGACCACAACTAACTGATTAGGAGTTAATCATGGCTGAGCAACATCATAAGTCAGGGGCGGGTACATCCACAACAACAAGGGCTTATACTGTGGGCTACGTCCGGGATTCGCGGACATTTGAGCCGTTACCGGCTGTCACGCTGAAGGGCCACTGGCTGGCTGAGGCGAGATTTACGACCGGTACACCGGTTGATGTCCGGGTGATGCCGGGCTGTCTGATACTGACGGCACGCGAACAGGTAACGCCACCTGAACCGGAGATTATGCAGACGCTGAGAAAGGTCTGTAAGCTGTCGGCCCGTAAGCAGCGGCAGGTGACGGAGTTGATTGAGGTGATCAGTAAGCCTCAGGTCAGGGCTGATAACTGACTGAAGAACCGATAAAAAAATCCCGGTTCGGTGGCCGGGATTTTTGGTTTACATCTGCAATTTCCAAAAATTCATACCATTAATAATCCAGTATTGTTCCTCATCCGGTACCAATAAGCCGAAATCACTATTTGCTTCAGCGTTCCAGTCGGAAGGAGCAGAATTTTCATGAGTTCTGTCCCAATCAGTATGCCGATATATTTTTTTGTCAAAATTGATGTAAAACTTAGGAAGCCTCATTCTCCAGCCATCCCATTCACTTGAAACTGGCTCAGTCAGAGTAGATAAGAAACGCTCAATGTAGTGGTAGAAATTCACAATATGTTTATTATCTCTACCCGACAAGAAGAACTTTCTCATCCAGTCTGCTGTATAAACAGGAACATTATTCCGACTTATGTAATCTTTAAAATTGTCTATGGATAATACCGGTATACCATTTCTGAATGAGCTAATCGCTTCATCATAAAGCGATTCCTTCATCCAACCCTTAGCAATGTACTCTCTATATTCAGGACTGACATCAATGCAATAATTGTCCTTGCTATCAATAACATAATGATGCCTCCCATTTAAAACAAATATAGCAATTTCTTTCTCTCCATTAAAAATGGCATCAAGCAATTTTTGAAAGTCATTTTCCAAAGTCATTCAGAAACCCGCCGCCGTCTGGGTACCCTGCTGATTAGCTGATGATGTAAAATCCCAGCCGGTTGGCTGGAATTTCTCTTATTTCAGAACATAATCAAATTTTTCATCCCAGTTAAATCGAATATCTTGCTGTTTTGTTCGCTCAAAGATCAGAACAATTTCATCAAAATATTCACCAAGATTTTTTCTTGATAGCTCAGAATGCAACCAAATTATTTTAACTGGTCTTTCAACATCCGTGCTTAAACGATCCCATAAAGCATTGAGATTTTGACCATAATAAGGTCCTAAACCTAATGACTCAGACATGACTTTATGAAAATCATATTTATTAAGTATGTCTACTCCGTCTAAAATTACCTCACTCATAATCACTTCCATTTACCTATCGATGTTGCACTCTTATAGTGATCTGTCGTGATATATAGTAAACCATCACTCGAATATAACAAACGTGTTCCCGGTTGAATACTTCTAGACATTTTGCTATCCAAACCAATATCAGCCTCACGCCATATCCGACCTTGAGCAGATGGTAATAATTTATCTGCATCCTTAAATATGTCTCCGCCAATTTGTCCATTCGGTACACTATTGTTTAAAGCCTTACCTGCTTTCCATCCATTTTCCATAGCCATATCTTTTGTAACATAATTCGCTGGCAGATTTCCTGTACTACGCAAACTATCTACAAGTTCATTTGCAGCTTGAGTGGTTTTTAAGTCCATTTTCAGTCCAGCATAATTCGCCGCATTGTGGGCTGCATTAGCTGTCACAGCTTCGGCCTTCGCCGCTGCTGCTTCTACCGCAGGGTTACCCGGAACTTTCTCTCCCGGTATCCGGTTCGCCACCCCTACGCCACCAATTGTGCCACCAACAATAGCTATAACATCCCGTGCAGCTGTATAACGGTCATACTTTTTGTATGCTTCGGTCAGAGTAATATTATCCTTCTCTGCCAGATTCTGCGCCACAGCATCTCTTATCGCCAGTTTATCCTGCGTTTTTTGCGAAGTTACATTCAGTATATCGCTGATATGCTGGTACTCGTCTGGATAGGCGTCCTTGTATTTACTGTTATACGGGCCATCTTCATAGCCCATCTGTGCCAGTACCGCTTCTGTACGTTTCTGTTTGCAGGCACTGCTGCCTGCTGCCGAGCCACTACAGGCGGCTATAACATCCTTATCGCGTTCCACACTCAGGGCGACAAGATGTTTTTCTTCCTCACGGGCCTTAGCCCTCTCCTCTGGATTTTTACTGTCAAGTTTTGCCCGGGCCGCTTCCAGCGCTGACTTCTCTTCAGCGTGCAGATAATTATTATCAACCGTCGTTTTACCCGCCTGCGCACCCGACACTGCCGAGCCCGTATCCCCTCCCGCCAGACCCCCGGCAAGCCCTGCCGCCAGCGTACTCAGTGCACTCACCGTCGTCTTCTGCTGCTCGCTCAGGTTATCCCTGTCCCAGCCCAGTTCCGCTATCACCAGCGGGGCCATCAGCTCTGCCGTCGCTG
>CAJYIY010000082.1 GCA_913775305.1 uncultured Erwinia sp.
GCGCTACCCAGCCGTTCGGCGCAATACCCAGCAGCAGCAGGCCAAGCGCCTCGACACCCAACGAGATCAGCGCAACGCGCGCGCCGCCGAGCCGGTCCGGCAGGCCACCCAGTAACATTCGCACCAGCACAAATGCCAGTCCGAAAGCGGTCAGCGCAAATCCGGCGTTGTCCCACAGGCGATCGGCAAAGTAGAGCGAGGTAAAGGTGCCAATAACCGCAAAGCCGGTGCCCTGGAGAGCCAGCGCACAGCCGGGCTGGATGATCTGTCCTACCACGGCCCACAGTGAGGGCCGCTCTCCCCCCAGCAGCGGCACCGCCCTGATGCCGACGTTAATCAGCAGTGCCACCAGCGGCAGCAGGATCGTAGCCGCGCCCAGTGCCATAAATCCCCACTGGCTGTGCAGCATCAGGCCCAGCGGCGCACCGGCCGCCAGCGCGCCGTAAATTGCCATGCCGTTCCACGACATCACCTGGCCGGAGCGCTTTACCCCCACCAGCCCCATTCCCCAGATAAGATTACCGGTCAGCAGCAGGCTCTCGCCAAACCCCAGCAGCAGCCTGCCCACCACCAGTAGTGCAAACTTTCCGGCCACCGGCAGCGGCAGAAAGGCCGCCAGCAGATAGGCGACACCAACCAGCGCCAGCGCGATGACACCCTGCACGGTGGTGCGTTTAGCGCCGCGCTGATCCGCCAGCCTGCCAGCATAGCCCCGCGTCAGCAGCGTGGCGAAAAACTGAATGCCGACCGCAATGCCCACCATCACGTTGTTGAAGCCCAGCTCCTGATGGACGTACAGCGGGATCACCGGCAGAGCCAGCCCGGCAGTCAGGTAGGTAAGAAAAACAGCAAACGAAATCCGCGCCAGCTCGCGGGTGGCCCTGGCGGGGCGCGCTTCAACACTGACCGACATGTTTCCTCCTCCTGAGGGAAAACCAACGCTGGCCGGTGAGGGTCTGGCAGCGACCTGGAGTGTTTGTTTCAGAAATGCAGATGACGACCATTATATTTTACCGCATGGATAAGCGAAAACAGGGATTGTAAGAGACCTCGCATTCAGCACTTTTTGCAGATCCGCTGCCCGGTGAAAAAAATAACGTAACAAGCTTTACGCTAACATGCCGCTGATGCGGCGTTATCGGGCGTAAAAATGGGATGAATCTCGCAATTCAGATAACAAAATTGCCTGTAAAAGGTTCTGAACGGTCGCGTTCTGGCAAACCAGTGAATTTCAGACGATATATGTTTACTAAATGTTATATTTAATATCTTATTTAACATTATTTTAACATATTTTTGTTGTAAAATTACCACCTGCAGCCTTATTTAAACAAATTATTAACATAATAAATTATTAAATTTCACATAAAAAGTCACCGATCACATAATTCCTCTCTGCTCAGATCTTCTGCAAAGCGTTCTTGCTATCCTGGTACCGTTGTTAAAACCCCGTTACCTGACAAAAACACGCCCTACAAAACAAAGGTACTGCTATGAAATTTAATCTCGCATTACTGAATGCATGTGTTGTTTCTGCCTGCATGCTGTTAACCACACCGCTGATGGCTGCGGAAAAACACGATATTGCTCTGGTTGCCAAAGTCACCGGTATTCCCTGGTTCACCCGCATGGCCGTAGGCGTGGACGAGGCAGCGAAAAAACTCGACGTGAATGCCTATCAGGTGGGGGGTTCCACCGCCGATCCGGCGCAGCAGGTAAAAGTGATTGAAGACCTGATCGCGAAAAAGGTGGATGCGATTATCGTTGTGCCTAACGATGCCAAAGTTCTGGAACCGGTGCTGAAAAAAGCGCGCGATCAGGGGATTGTGGTACTGACCCACGAATCGCCGGATCAGCAGATTGGCCAGTGGGATGTGGAAACCATCGACAGCGTCAAATACGCCCAGAAGAATATGGATGAGCTGGCCAGCGCAATGGGCGGTAAGGGCGGCTATGCCATCTACGTGGGCTCGCTGACCGTGCCTCTGCACAACGCCTGGGCAGACGCGGCGATTAAATATCAGAAAGAAAAATATCCGCAGATGCATGAAGTGACCTCACGCCTGCCGGTCGCCGAAAGCATCGATAAATCCTACGCCACTACCCTCGACCTGATGCGCACCTATCCGGATCTGAAAGGTATTATCGGTTTTGGCTCCCTCGGCCCAATTGGTGCAGGCCAGGCGGTGAAGAGCAAACGCGCGAAAAACAAAATTGCCGTTGTCGGCATTGCCATGCCTGCTCAGGCAGCGCCATATCTGGCGTCTGGCGATATCAAAAAAGTGCTGCTGTGGGATCCCAAAGACGCTGGTTTCGCACTGGTCAGCCTGGCAGACCAGCTGCTGGACGGCAAAGCCGTGACGCCTGAGCTGACCATCGACGGCATCGGCAAGGCGGATGTGGATATGGACCATCATGTGATTCGCTTCAACCGTATTCTGGAAGTCACCAAAGACAACGCAGCATCCCTCGGCTTTTGACAGATTCGGGCCAGCCCTTGCTGGCCCCTCCCCAACACCAGGGCACTGATTATGGCCACGCAAAATACCTTTATTTCTCTGGAAAATATCAGCAAATCGTTCCCGGGCGTGCGCGCGTTGGATAACGTCTCGCTGACGCTCAATCGTGGCGAAGTCCACTGCCTGGCCGGACAAAACGGCTGCGGCAAAAGTACGCTGATTAAAGTGATCTCCGGCGTTTATCAACCCGATAAGGGTTCACACATCAGCGTTGACGGCAAGCGTTTTCCGCGCCTGACTCCGGCGCTCTCTTCGTATTACGGCGTGCAGGTGATTTATCAGGATCTGTCGCTGTTTCCGAATCTCACGGTGATGGAAAATATCGCCATCCACCGCATGCTGCCGGGCGGCGACCTGCTGGTCAATCGCCGCGCAATGCGTCAGCTGGCGGTGGAAACCATGACGCGCATCGGGGTCAACCTCGATCCGTCACGCAAAGTGGAAAAGCTGTCGATCGCCGATCGCCAGCTGGTGGCCATTTGCCGCGCGCTGGCCGCCAGCGCCAGCCTGGTGATTATGGACGAACCGACCGCCTCGCTGACCCGTCATGAAGTTAACGGCCTGCTGCGGGTGGTGAATGAACTGAAGGCAGCAGGGATCTGCGTGGTGTTCGTCAGCCACAAGCTGGATGAGGTGATGGAGGTGTCTGATCGCATCAGCGTGATCCGCGACGGTAAACTGGTTGGTACCTGGCAGGCCAGCGAGCTTGACAGCAACGAGCTGGCGTATCTGATGACCGGCCAGCGCTTCAGCTTCAGTCATCTGCCGCAGCGTGCTGACGGCGATGAAACCCCGCTGCTGGAATTGCGCAACCTCAGCCGCCGCAGCGAGTATCAGAACATCAACTTGCAGCTGCGGCGCGGCGAAATTGTCTCCATCGTCGGCCTGCTGGGTGCCGGACGTACAGAGCTTTGTCTGTCGCTGTTTGGTATCAGTCAGCCGGACAGCGGAGAGCTGATCGTTGACGGCCAGCCGGTGAAGCTGCGCCACAACCGCGACGCCATCCGCCACGGCATTGCCTACGTTTCCGAGGATCGACAGAGTGAGGGGCTGATTATGCCACAGTCGATTTTCGACAACCTGCTGGTGTCGATCTTCGATCGCCTGCGCAGCGGCTTCGGCCTGATGGACCGTCAGAAAGCGCGGCAGCAGGCGGCAGAGCTGATCCGCGAGTTGAATATCAAAGTGTCCGACAACCAGCTGCCGGTCCAGACGCTCTCCGGCGGCAATGCCCAGCGCGTGGCAATCGGTAAATGGGTCGCCACTCAACCGAAGGTGCTGATCCTCGACTCTCCCACCGTCGGCGTCGATATCGCCAATAAAGAGGGGATCTATCGCATCGCGCGTCAGCTGGCCGAATCCGGCATGGCGGTGCTGATGATCTGCGATGAGATCCCGGAAGCTTATTACAACAGCCATCGGGTACTGGTGATGCGCAAAGGTGAGCTGGTTGCCAGCTTCGCGCCGCATCAGTGCCGCGAAGAAGAGATCGCCGGGGTGGTCAATGAATAATAAATTACGCCAGCTTATTGGTTATCACGAATTCTGGCTGGGGATGCTGATCCTGCTGCTGGCGGTGGGCCTCAGCCTGCGCACCAGTGAATTTTTAACCCTTGGTAACCTGACTGATGTGGCCACCAGCTATGCCATTCTTGGCATTCTGGCCTGTGGACTGTTTGTGGTGCTGATTGCCGGCGGGATTGATATCTCTTTCCCGGCAATGACCGCTATCGCCCAGTATGTGATGGCCAGCACCATGCTGGCACACGGCGGCAATCTGATCAGCGTATTTGCCGTGGCAATGGGCGTCGGGCTGCTGCTGGGTATGGTAAACGGGCTGCTGGTTTATCTGCTGCGGGTTCCGGCGATTATTATCACCATTGCCACGCTGAATCTGTTCTACGGCCTGCTGGTGTGGTTTACCGGCGGCACCTGGCTGTACGGTTTCCCGGACTGGTTTATGAACGGCATTAACTGGTTCTCCTTTACCGCCGCTGACGGCTATGAATATGGCCTGACGCTGCCGCTGCTTTGCCTGCTGGTGACCTTCCTGATGACCGGATTTCTGATGAACTCTACCCGGCTGGGGCGACAGATCTTCGCCATGGGCGGCAACCGCGAATCGGCGGCGCGCCTCGGCATCAATCTGCGCGGCCTGCATTTACGGGTGTATGGCTATATGGGCCTGCTGGCCGGCATCGCGGCGGTGGTGCAGGCGCAGACCACCCAGTCGGTGGCCCCTAACTCACTGGTCGGCTACGAGCTGACGGTGCTGGCGGCGGTGGTGCTGGGCGGAACCAGCATGAGCGGCGGGCGCGGTTCGCTGACCGGCACGCTGCTCGGCGTGCTGCTGCTGGCCTTTCTGCAAAACGGACTGACGCTGCTGGCAGTCTCTTCTTACTGGCACATGGTTTTCAGCGGCATCATTATTCTGCTCAGCGTCAGCGCGACAGCGTGGAATGAGAAACGCAAACAGGTTAAGGGGAATTAATATGCAGACTCTGCTGAAGAGGCTGCCGGGCGACCGCATTATTCGCCTGCAGCTGTTGATGATTGCCATGGTGCTGGTGCTGTTTTCCCTGACGCTTGGCTCGCGCTTCTTTAGCGTGGGTAACTTCCAGTCGATTGCCAGCCAGCTGCCGGTAATGGGGCTGCTGGCGCTGGGTATGGGCGTCACTATGCTGACCGGTGGCATTAACCTGTCGATTATCGCCAGCGCCAACGCCTGCTCGCTGCTGATGGCGGCAGTTATCGTCGCCCATCCCAACCAGCCGGAATGGCTGGCGATCGCTCTGCTGGCCGGGCTGCTGCTGGCGGTACTCATCGGCGTGTTAAACGGCGTACTGATCGCGGTGATTGGCGTATCCCCCATTCTGGCCACCCTCGGCACCATGACGCTGATCGCCGGGCTGAATATTCTGCTGACAAACGGCGCGGTGATCTCCGGCTTCCCGCCGCTGATTCAGGCGATTGGCAACCGTTCGCTGGCGGGTATCCCGCTGTCGCTGATGCTGTTTTTAGCCGTCGCTGCCCTGCTGTGGCTGCTGCTGGAACGCTCCACGCTGGGCCGCAGCATCCTGCTGCTGGGCTCAAACTTACAGGCGACCCGCTTCAGCGGCGTAAATACCACCCGCGTGCTGATTACCGTTTACGTCCTGTCAGCCCTGATGAGCTGGGCGGCGGCGCTGCTGATGATGTCGATGTTTAACTCGGCGAAAGCAGGCTACGGCGAGTCCTGGCTGCTGGTCACCATTCTGGCCTCGGTGCTGGGCGGTATTAACCCCGACGGAGGGTTTGGCCGGGTTATCGGACTGGTGCTGGCACTGATTGTCTTACAAATGCTGGAAAGCGGGCTGAATCTGCTGGGGGTCAGCAGCTACCTGACCATGGCGCTGTGGGGCGGCGTACTTATCCTGTTTATTGCGCTACAGAATCGCAAAAACTGATTATCGAGGGAAAAAATGAGCAGCTATTACATAGGTGTGGATGTAGGAACCGGTAGCGCACGCGCGGGCATTTTTGATATTACCGGCCGGATGATGGGCCAGGCCAGCCGTGAAATTGAGCTGTATCGTCCGCAGGCGGATTTTGTTGAGCAGTCCTCGGACAATATCTGGCAGGCGGTGTGCCAGTCAGTGCGCGACGCGCTGAACCAGTGCAATATCAATCCGGTACAGATTAAGGGGCTGGGTTTTGATGCCACCTGTTCGCTGGTCGTGCTGGATAAAGAAGGAGAGCCGCTGACGGTCAGTCCCTCCGGGCGCAATGAACAGAACGTGGTGGTGTGGATGGATCACCGCGCCATCGTTCAGGCCGAGCGTATCAATGCCCTGCACCATGAGGTGCTGGACTACGTTGGTGGCGTGATCTCACCGGAAATGCAAACTCCAAAGCTGATGTGGCTGAAGCAACATATGCCGGGCAGCTGGAATAACATCGGTCACCTGTTCGATCTGCCCGATTTTCTGACCTGGCGCGCCACGGGGGATACCACCCGCTCGGTGTGCTCTCTGGTGTGTAAGTGGACCTGGCTGGCACACAAACAGGGTTGGGATGCCAGCTACTTCCGCGAAATCGGGCTGGAAGATCTGCTGGAACACGATATGGCCAGGATCGGCAGTGAAGTGAAGAGTATGGGCGAACCGCTGGGCCGCGGCCTGACCCAGCGTGCCGCGCTGGAACTGGGGCTTCTGCCCGGTACGGCGGTGAGCGCATCAATTATTGATGCTCACGCCGGAAGCCTGGGAACGCTGGGTGCCTCCGGCCCTTCCGGGGAACTGGCCGATTTTGACCGTCGTATTGCACTGATTGGCGGTACGTCAACCGGGCATATGGCTATCTCCCGCGAGCCGCGCTTTATCAAGGGCGTCTGGGGGCCCTATTTCTCCGCGGTGCTGCCGGACTTCTGGCTGAACGAAGGCGGCCAGTCGGCCACCGGCGCGCTGATTGACCATATTATTCAGTCTCATCCCTGCTACAGCACACTGCGTGAACAGGGCAAAAGTCAGGGGAAAACCATCTACGAGGTGCTGAACGAACTGCTGCGAAAAATGGCCGGTGAAGTGGATCAAATCGCCTTTCTGACTCGCGATATCCATATGCTGCCCTACTTCCACGGCAATCGTTCGCCGCGCGCTAACCCACACCTGACCGGGATGCTGACCGGACTGAAGCTCTCCCGTACCGCGGAGGATATGGCATTACAGTATCTGGCGACTATTCAGGCGATCGCGCTCGGCACGCGGCATATCGTCGAGACAATGAACCAGAGCGGCTACAGCATCGATACCATTATGGCCAGCGGCGGCGGCACCAAGAATCCGATTTTCGTCCAGGAACATGCTAATGCCACCGGCTGCACCATGCTGCTGGCCGAAGAGAGCGAGGCGATGCTGCTGGGCGGTGCGATTATGGGCACCGTGGCTGCGGGCGTGTACGACTCGCTGCCGGAGGCGATGAACGCCATGAGCCGGATCGGTAAAACCGTGACGCCGCAGACTAATGAAATCAAACGCTACTACGATCGTAAATATCAGGTCTTCCGCGAGATGTATCACGACCAGATGAAATATCGTCAGATGATGCAGGAGGGAGCATGAGTTCCCTGCCGGACTGGCAGCAGGCGATCGCGGCCTGGCAGATCGGTAGCCGGGCGCTGGACGCACTGGAAACCCAGCTGGACCAACAGCAGTGGCAGGCGGTACTCGACGCCATCGCCCGCTGCGGTGGCAAAATTGCGGTGACCGGCATCGGTACTTCCGGCATTGCCGCACGAAAAATCGCCCATATGCTGGCGTGCATTGAGCATCCGGCGATCTGGCTGAGCGCCGCCGACGCCGCCCACGGCGACATGGGTTTTCTGCGCGGCGAAGACCTGCTGATTATGCTGTCGCGAGGCGGTAATTCGGACGAGCTGACGCGGCTGCTGCCGACGATAAAGGCAAAAGGCACCACGCTGATCGCCGTCACCGAAAACCCCGATTCCGCCATCGCACAGCAGGCCGACCTGCTGTTGCTGATACCCCAAAGTCAGGAGGTTGACCCGTTACAAATGCTGGCGACCACTTCGATCATCAGCGTGCTGGCCGTGTTTGACGCAATGGTGGCAGTGCTGATGAACCGCAGCGGCTATAACAAAGAGAGCCTGCTGGCCGTTCATCCCGCTGGCAATGTCGGCAAGGTGCTGCGTGAAGCGCACGAGTAATTGCCATAAATGATACAGTAACGCGCTGCGGCAGGGGGCATCCCCTGCCAGCCCACTCTTGCTTCAGCCACGATGAAAGCGGATAGCACGATAAAACAAGCTGGTCAGCAGCGCACCTGCCGGGAAGTCGCCACACTGCTGCGTACTCTGATTGTCCGGCAGCCGTATACGGCAGGCAACAGGCTTCCACCCGAGCGGGCGATCGCGGAGCGGCTGAGCGTCAGCCGGGCGGTAGTGCGTGCGGCGCCGATCAGTTTCAGCTGACCGTTGAATCACCCGCCCCCCTGAAGACCAGCCAGCAAAAATACGTCGCCCGCACCTATCGCCCAACCCCGCGCCGCAATCCTCCGTAAGTTATTGTCGTCTGATGCACACAGGGGACAGATTATGTTACGGATGCTAATGCTGATTTTTTTCCTGACCGCTTTGACCGGCTGTGCCAGCATGGAAAGCAGAAGCCCAAACAACTATCAAAGAAACTCGTTTTATTCAGGAACGCAGCAGGACTATCACTGCTTTTTTGATTCGGCGCTGTGCGCGCTCGATCTGCCGCTGTCGGCGGTGGGGGACACGCTGATGACGCCCTTTGACGGCTGGTACTATTATCAGACGCCGGACGATGACGAGAGGGAAAATAACAAGGTGACGGATTAGAGCGGGGGTGAGGATTCACCCCCGCAAAAATCTTACTTCAGTTTACGCATCACCAGGGTAGCGTTGGTGCCGCCGAAACCGAAGCTGTTGGACATGACGGTGGTCAGTTCACGCTCGGTTGGTTTGGTGATGATATCCAGGCCTTCAGCGGCCGGATCCAGTTCGTCGATGTTGATACTTGGCGCAATAAAGCCGTGTTCCATCATCAGCAGCGAGTAGATAGCCTCCTGCACGCCAGCGGCGCCCAGCGAGTGGCCGGTCATCGCTTTAGTTGCCGACATCGCCGGAGTTTTGTCCGGGAACACTGCACGGATGGCGCCCAGCTCTTTCACATCACCGACCGGGGTAGAGGTGCCGTGGGTGTTGAGGTAATCAACCGGCGTATCCACGCCTTCCATCGCCATACGCATGCAGCGCATTGCGCCTTCGCCTGATGGCGCGACCATGTCAGCACCGTCAGAGGTTGCACCGTAGCCGACAATCTCAGCATAAATATGCGCACCACGCGCCAGCGCATGCTCCAGCTCTTCGACCACCACCATGCCGCCACCGCCAGCGATAACAAAGCCGTCACGGCTGGTATCATAGGTACGGGACGCTTTTTCAGGGGTTTCGTTGTATTTCGTCGAGAGTGCGCCCATGGCGTCAAACTCACAGGACATTTCCCAGCACAGCTCTTCACCGCCACCGGCGAAAACGATGTCCTGCTTGCCCAGCTGAATTTGCTCAACCGCGTTACCGATGCAGTGTGCAGAGGTCGCACAGGCGGAGCTGATTGAGTAGTTCACACCGTGAATTTTGAACGGGGTCGCCAGACAGGCAGAAACGCCGGAGGCCATCGCCTTGGTCACCATGTAGGGACCTACGCCACGCAGGCCTTTAGCACGCATACCGTCCACGCTGGCCGCCTGATAGAACGGGGAGCCGCCGCCGGAACCGGCAACCAGGCCTACACGCGGGTTGTTCTGATACTGCTCATCAGTCAGGCCGGAATCCTTTACGGCATCCTGCATAGCAAGAAAAGCATAGATAGAAGCATCGCTCATAAAACGCAGCATTTTGCGATCGATACGTGCGGAGATGTCGTCTTTAGACAATTTGACATTACCCCAGACGTGACTACGCATACCGGAATCTTTCAGCTCCTGGGAGAAGGTAATACCAGAACGTCCTTCGCGTAAAGACGCCAGAACTTCTTCCTGGTTATTACCAATACTGGATACGATTCCAAGACCAGTAATCACAGCACGTTTCATTCAATACCTCTTTTACTTCTATTATTAGGATTCGACACGCACTTTAGCTTACAGTTGTACGCCGAACAAGTCCGATCAGCGTTTTCCTTGTGTAAATTTGCGTAGCCTCACCCGGCTGGTTAGAATCCCGGCACCGCCTGAGCAATGAGCCTTTTCCGTGAAAACTGCCCCAATTGAGTACGCCGCGCTAAGCTGGAACGATCAGGGTACACCTGTATCCCGAGCGTTTGATGACGTCTATTTCTCCAACCAGAATGGTCTGAAAGAGACGGAATACGTTTTCCTTAACGGTAACGGCCTGCCCGATCGTTTTGCTCAGCATCCGCGCGATCTCTTTATCGCTGCCGAGACCGGTTTCGGCACCGGTTTAAATTTTCTTATGCTGTGGCAGGCGTTCGATCGCTTCCGCCAGCAGCAGCCCGACGCCATGCTTCAGCGCCTGCATTTCATCAGCTGCGAGAAATTCCCGCTCAGCCCTGACGATTTAGCCGCCGCACATGCCAGCTGGCCGGAGCTGGAACCCTGGGCACGGGCATTGCGTGAACAGTGGCCTTCTGCACTGGCAGGCTGTCATCGTCTGCTGCTGGACGACGGTCGCATCACCCTGGACCTGTGGTTTGGCGATATTAATCAACTTATTCACACTTTTGATGACACGCTGAATCATCAGGTCGATGCCTGGTTCCTTGACGGCTTTGCGCCGTCCAAAAACCCGGATATGTGGACCGATGGGCTGTTCAGCTGTATGGCGCGGCTGGCGCGACCGGGTGCCACGCTGGCTACCTTCACCTGTGCCGGATTCGTGCGTCGTGGGCTGCTGGCGGCCGGTTTCAGCGTCAGCAAGCGCAAAGGGTACGGGCAGAAGCGTGAAATGCTGGTGGGCCATCTGCCTGCCGCTATTGAGGCCCCGATGCAGGCTCCGTGGTATGCCCGCCCTGCCGCCAGCGGTGACGACATCGCGCTGATTGGCGGCGGTGTTGCCAGCGCGCTGCTGGCCAACGCCCTGCTCCGTCGCGGTAAGCGGGTCACACTATACAGCGAGGCATCCGCGCCTGCCGGGGGCGCCTCCGGCAATCGCCAGGGCGCGCTTTATCCTTTACTGACCCATCACGATCCGGCGCTGGCGACCTTCTTCCCCACCGCCTTTACCTTTGCGCGGCGCATGTATGACGCGCTGAGCGTTCCCTTTGAGCACGACTGGTGCGGCGTGACCCAGCTCGGCTGGGATCAAAAAAGTCAGGATAAGATCGCCAATATGCTGGCGATGAATCTCCCCGCCGATATTGCCCACGCGGTGGATGCCGCAGACGTTCAGGCGATAACCGGCGTGGCCACCGGCTGCAGTGGCATTACCTATCCGGCGGGCGGCTGGCTCTCCCCAGCCGAACTCACCGCAGGTCTGATTCGGCTGGCCTGCGAGCAGGGGATGGCGATGCACTGGCAGCATGAACTGACCGCATTAGATCGCCATCAGGATGAATGGCAGCTGCGTTTCAGCGATCGGGAACCGGTACGGCATCGTAACGTGGTGCTGTGCAGCGGCCATCGCCTTGCCGACCTCAGCCAGAGCGAAAAGCTGCCGGTGTACGCGGTGGGTGGCCAGGTCAGCCATGTGACAGGCGGCAGCGGGCTGGCGGCGCTCAGGCAGGTATTGTGCTATGACGGCTACCTCACCCCCGTCAGCCCGCAGTATCAGCAGCACTGCATCGGTGCCAGCTACCGCCGCGGCGACAGCAGTACCGACTACCGCGACCAGGATCAGCAGGAAAATCGTGCCCGCCTGCTGCGCTGCCTGCCGCAGGCGGAATGGGCTGAAGAGATTGATATCAGTGCCGGATCGGCCCGCTGCGGCGTGCGCTGCGCCTCACGCGACCATCTGCCGTTAATTGGCGCGCTGCCCGATTACGAGCGGCTGATTGAGCAGTACGCAGAGCTTTCACAACAGCCGGAGCTGGCCAAACCCGCACCGGTCCACGACGGTATTTTCCTGTTAGGGGCATTAGGTTCACGCGGCCTGTGCAGTGGCCCGCTGGCGGCAGAAATTCTTGCCGCACAGCTGTGTGGCGAACCGATACCGCTGGACAGCGCCACGCTGGCCGCAATTAACCCAAACCGCTACTGGGTTCGCAGGCTGCTCAAAGGTCGGCCATTGAGATAATTCTTATCATTTAATCTAAACGTGCGATTACCGGTTAATTCGCTTAACAGCCAATAAGTAAATCGCCTAAAATTTTAAAACCCATGCTTGTACCATGGGTTTTATGACTTCAGGCCGGGCCCTTTCCTCTGGACTTGCCCCACCTTCAACGGATGATTCAGCTATGCACTTCATGCTTAACGGCAGGCACGTCGAAATCGACGATGCGCTGTCTGATACTCCCCTGCTCTATATTCTGCGTAATGATTTCCAGCTTAACGGCCCCAAATACGGCTGCGGCGTTGGGGAATGCGGTGCCTGCACCATTCATATTAATGGCGTCGCCGCACGCTCATGCAGCATCCCCGCTGGCAGCGCGGCAGGTAAAACCATTGTGACGCTGGAAGGCCTGGCTGAGGGGACGCAGCTGCATCCTGTTCAGCAGGGATTTATTGAAGAGCAGGCAGCGCAGTGCGGCTACTGCGCCAACGGCATGATTATGACCCTGGTGGCGCTGTTCACCCGCCAGCCTGATGCCTCCGATCAGCAGATCAAAAGCGAACTGGCATTCAATCTTTGCCGCTGCGGCACTCATCTGGAAATCCTGCGTGCAGCGGAAAAAGCACGGGCGATTATTGCCGGGGGACAGTCGTAATGAATACGTTTGCCCTAACCCGACGTCGCCTGCTTCAGGCCGGTGGCTTCCTCAGCGTCAGCGCTATGCTGCCCCACTCCGCGCTGGCATCCGGCACGCCCGACTCCGCTTTCCCGGTGAGCGAACGTTCAAAGACTCAACTGGGCAGCTTTATTGCGCTCTCCGCTGACGGTCGCGTGACCGCGTTCAACGGCCATGTTGATCTGGGCACCGGCGTGCGTACCGCACTGACACAGTACGTTGCCGATGCCCTTGACGTGGAGTTCAGCGCGGTCACCATGATCCTTGGAAATACCTCGCTGACCCCCGACCAGGGGCCGACCATCGCCAGCTCCACGTTACAGGTTACAGCCATTCCCCTGCGCAAGGCCGCCAGCCAGCTGCGTCAGCAGCTGATTCAGCTGGCCGCCGCTGCGATGAAGGTGCCTGCTGAACAGCTGCACACCGAAGCAGGATGGGTGGTGGACAGCCACACTCCAGCCCGCCGACTAAGCTACGGACAGCTGGCCAGCAACGAGGACAGCAATCTACCCCTCGACCCGGATACGCCTTTGAACACCGCCACCCCGCGCTATGTCGGCCAGTCGGTTGCCCGCGTGGATATTCCCGCTAAAGTCACCGGAAAGCTGAGCTGGATCCACGATTTACGCCTGCCGGGTATGCTGCATGGCCGCGTCATCCGCCCACCTTATCCGGGTACCGACAGCAGCGCCCCACTGGGCCACAGTCTGATTTCCGTGGATGAAAGTTCGGTCGCTCACCTGCGGGGCATTGTGAAAATCGTGGTTAAGCATGATTTTGTCGGCATCGTTGCCCGCCGCGAGGAGCAGGCTATCGCCGCCATGCGCGCACTGAAAGTAGAGTGGCAGCCCTGGGCACAGGTCCCTGCACTGGATCCTGAAAGCCTGCCGGTCACGCTGGCTGACTGTGCGAAAAGCCCGCGCGTATTGCGTGAAGATGCGGAAATCGACGGGGCGCTGAACGAACGTCATATCGCCATCGATGCCGATTACGTCTGGCCCTACCAGCTACACGGTTCTATTGGTCCCTCGTGTGCGGTGGCCGATGTCAGCGCACGCCAGGCGGTGATCTGGTCCGGCACGCAAAACCCTCACGACCTGCGCCGCGATCTGTCGCTGCTGCTGAATATGGACACCGGCTGGATTGAAGTTAAGCGCATGGAAGCCTCCGGCTGCTATGGCCGTAACTGCGCGGATGATGTCTCCGCGGATGCTGCACTGCTGTCGCAGGCAACGGGCCATCCGGTTCGCGTTCAGCTGATGCGCGAGCAGGAAGCCGCGTGGGAGCCTAAAGGTAGCGGGCAGCTAATGCGCGTGCGCGGTGGCCTGGACAAGGATTTACAGGTTTCCTGCTATCAACTGCACACCTGTTACCCCTCGAATAACGCCACCACCTTACCGCTGCTGCTAACACGCAAAGTCGAGAACAAGCCGGACGTACAAACGATGGGCGATCGCTCCGCGATTCCCCAGTACCGCTTCCCGCAGATGCGCGTGGTCTGTGAAGATGCCGCCCCGCTGGTGCGCGCCTCGTGGATGCGCGGCGTATCGGCGATGCCTAACGTGTTTGCCCACGAGAGCTGGCTGGATGAAGCAGCCTGGCGCGCCGGGCAGGATCCTGTCGCTTTTCGTATGCCGTCCATCCAGGATAGCCGGGCCATCGCGCTTATCAACGCCGTAAAGAAGCTGGCCAATTGGCAGGAGGGCCCTGCCCACCGCCAGCAGCAGCAGGGCGATATTCTGCGCGGGCGCGGCTTTGCGTGGGCGCGCTACTTCCACAGCAAATTCCCCGGCTTCGGGGCAGCATGGGCGGCATGGGTCTGCGATCTGACGGTCAACCGCAGGACCGGCGTAGTGAAAATTGACAAGGTTTACGTCACGCACGACTGCGGACAGATGGTGAATCCGGCGGGAGTCCGTCATCAGGTTCACGGCAATATCATTCAGTGCTGCAGCCGGGTATTGAAAGAGACCGTCACCTTTGACGATCGCGGCACCACCTCGCTGGAGTGGGGAAGCTATCCGCTGCTGCGTTTTGACGAGCTGCCCGAAGTCGAAATTCAACTTCTGGCGTATCCCGAAGAGCCGGCAATGGGTGCGGGTGAATCAGCTTCGGTTCCCGGCCCGGCGGCCATTGCCAATGCGCTATTTGACGCCACGGGAAGGCGTTTCCGCGCCCCTCCGTTTACCCCAGAGCGAGTGCTACAGGTTTTACAGGGAGCAGAAAAATGAACCGCTGGAAAAAAAGAGCCCTTTCGCTGTCCGTGCTGGTGCTGGTCGCCGGTGCGGTCATGCTGGTATTCAGCCTTCAGCCGGAGATTGATCCGGTGGCACCGCCGCTGGCCAGCCAGTTCAGCGCCGAACAAATTGCACGCGGGAAGACCCTGGCCGCACTGGGCGACTGCAGCGTTTGCCACACCCGTACTGGCGGTCCACGCGATGCCGGGGGAATGGCGTTTGAAACACAGTTCGGCACTATCTACAGCAGCAATATCACCCCGGACGTTGAAACCGGTATCGGTAACTGGTCTTATCCCGCTTTTAAACGCGCGATGCGCTACGGCATTAACCGCGAGGGACATTACCTCTACCCGGCGTTCCCCTATACCTCCTTCACCCTCAGCCGGGATAAGGATTTACAGGACCTGTATGCGTGGCTGATGGTTCAGCCCGCGGTAAACTACCGTCCACCGCAAGCCACAATGCATTTTCCCTTCAACATTCGTCAGGGTATGTTTGCCTGGAACTGGCTTTTTCTGAAGCCCGGACCGGTCCCGGCGAACCCTCAGCAGAGTGAAGAGTGGAACCGGGGTGCCTACCTGGGAGAAGGACTGGGACACTGTAGCGCCTGCCACTCACCACGCAATCTGGCCGGCGCGGAAAAAGGCGGTAGCCAGCATCTCAGCGGCGGTATCGCAGAAGGATGGAGCGCTCCGGCGCTCAACGCCAATTCCCCCGCACCGACCCCCTGGAACCATCAACAGCTGGTCGAGTTTATGCGCAAGGGCTATACCAGCGCTCACGGCGTGGCGGCCGGTCCGATGGGCCCGGTGATTACCGAGGGATTGTCGCAGCTGCCGGACAAAGATTTACAGGCGATTGCCACCTGGCTGGTCAGCTTCCAGCCGATTTCGTCGGACCAGGCTAAAGTGACCGGTCACCAGGCCGAGCCGCACATGATGCTGGCGAACTCACCGGGAGCCCGCCAGTTCGCAGGCTCCTGCATGTCCTGCCACGCGCAGAGTATCGGGCCTGTGCTTTACGGCGTGCGGCCCTCGCTGATACTCAACAGTAATCTCTACAGCGACAGCCCTGACAACCTGATCCGTATCGTACTGGATGGTATCCCGCATCCGGCCACCGATGGACTGGGCAGTATGCCCGGCTTCCGCCACCTGTTGAATAATCAGCAAATTGCGATTTTGCTGAATTATCTGCGTACCGATGTGGCACAGCGCCCATCCTGGCCGGACCTGAACCATCGTGTTGATGCCATCCGCCAGCAAACGGCAGAAAAACCGTGATCGCCAGCACCGGGATCCTGCTGATGGCTGCGGGCCTGAGCCGCCGCTATCGTCAGCAAAGCGGTCAGCACAAACTTCAGACCCGGCCTGTTGATGACAATCCGTACCCGCTGCTGGAACGCAACCTGCGACTGGCTACCGCCGTCGCAGGCCGGCAGGTCAATGTGGTCCTGCGGCCGGAAGAACACCAGATGATCGCCCTTGCCCGTCGCTATGGCTGTACGGTCACGCTGCTGGCGAGTCCCGGTCTGGGCAGTTCGATTGCCGCAGGTGTGGCAAAATGCCCGGGGTGGACCGGCTGGCTGGTTATGCTGGCCGATATGCCGTGGCTGCAGCAGCATACGTTGAGGCAGGTACGGCAAATGCTGGAGCATGCGGATACCGTTCGGCCGAGGTGGCAGCAGCAGCCGGGACATCCGGTTGGTTTCGGCCACGCCCTGCGCCAGTCGCTGCTGACGCTGAGCGGCGATGAAGGCGCGAGCAGTGTTTTAGCGCGCTGTCCGCCGTTGTGGGTTGAGGTCGACGACCCCGGCTGCGTCTGGGACATCGATGTGCCAGCCGACTGGCAAAAAGAGAGAGAGAACCATGCATTCACCTGATACCAGAGTGCTGGAATTTGCACTGAGCGAGGCCGGGCAGCACAAAGACCTCTGGCTGTGTACCGTACTTTATACCTGGGGCTCGGCCCCGCGTTCGCCCGGTGCGCTAATGGCCGTCAGCCAGACGGGTGAGTCGTGCGGCTCTCTGTCCGGCGGCTGCGTTGAAGAACACTTTATGCAGCAGCTGGCGGCGGGTGCTTACCGTATGCCCAGCCAGCGCATACGCTACGGCGCGGGCAGCAATGTCGCAGAAATCTCACTGCCCTGCGGCGGTAGCCTTGAAGTTCTGGTGGAATATCTACCGGCCACAGCCGGAAACTTAAAGTATCTGCACAACATGCTGCTGTCCGTGCGCGGGGAGTTCTCGCTGGAAAAAACGTTAGCGCCCGGCCAGCCCGCCAGGCTCAGACCCTGCCCGTATCTGCAACCCGGACCAGTGGTTCATCAGCAGGGATCCACGCTCAGCCTGCGGCTGACTCCCGCGGTGCAGATTATTATTGCCGGACTGTCGCCGGTGGCAGAGTACTGCATCACCTTCGCCCACGCCGTGGGCTTCACGGTTCTGGTCTGTGAACATCGCGAAGAGCAGCGGGCGGCTTTCGCACCGCAACAGGCGCTGCCGGAGTTTCCCGCGCGATACCTTGAACGACACGGATGTGGCCCGAACAGCGCGGTGCTTTGCCTGACCCATGATGCGCGCATCGACGATTTGACGCTGATGGAGGCCTGCCGGACGCCAGCTTTTTACATCGGCGTGCTGGGCTCTCAGCGCAACAGCGATAAAAGGCGGGAACGACTGCGAAATATTGCCGATCTGGATGAACAGCAGCTGGCGCGAATTCACGGTCCGGTCGGCCTCGCCATCGGCAGCAAGACGCCCGCTGAAATTGCGCTGGCGATTATTGCCGATATCGTCAGAGTCAAAAATGGCGCAGGCGTTGACTGTCTTTTACCGGACAGCAGAGTGGAGGTCGCATAACTAACCGACAGTAGCGCTGCTGGCGCGGAGTCCTGGCTCAGGTAGAAATGGCTTAGCGCTGGGTATGGCACAGCGCCGTGCTTCAACCGCGTTGAGAGAGTCGGCAAGCCGCAGCGGGATCACCGCCCGCTGTGGCTTTGATTAAAGACCAGGTCAGGCGAGTTGACTTGCCTGACGGAACAGATTTTCCCACATGCCAATTACCAGCGCCCGATCGCGCGGCGACAGTTCGGACTGAATGGTGTTTTCCAGGCTCTGCTGCATGCGGGCCTGAAGCGCGTCCGGCGTAGGGTCACCGGAGAGTTCAATTTCGGCCACCGCTGCGGTCAGATGGCCACGCAGATAGCCGCTGGCAAACAGCTCATCATCGCTGGCGTGTTCAACCATATCATCAATCAGGCCCAGAATACGCGCCTCGAATTCATCAATCATATTATTCCTCTGTAGGCTATTAGCTCCACGTAGATTACAACTCTTCCGGCCAGGGAAACTGTTCCGCAGTGAGTGGTGGAGTGTGATAAAACGCGTGGAGTTCGGCGATCAGACGCGCCGGGCGGGCGGGGATGCCCTGCTCCAGAAAGGTCATGACCTGCGCATGAACCTTGCGCTGAAAAGCGATGCGATCTGGCTCACAGTCTCCTTCCAGATTGTCACAGCTTACGTTGAACGGAAAACCCGCCGCGACAGAAAACAGCCACTCCAGCGCCTGCGGTTTTATCTCTACCGCTTCAAACTGGCCCTGGGTAACCGCATCTCGCCCGTCCGGGCAATACCAGTAGCCGAAATCCACCTGCCTGCGGCGCTCGGCACCGGCAATGCACCAGTGCGAAATCTCGTGCAGGCCGCTGGCATAGTAGCCATGGGCAAACACCACCCGGTTCCAGGGGGATGTCTCGTCTGCAGGAAGATAGATGGGTTCATCGTCACCTTTTATCAGGCGGGTCTGGAAGTCTTCAGCAAAACAGCGATCGAAGATCTCAATTAGCTGTTGATAGTGGTGTTGCGTGCTCATAGCCGTTTGTCGTCACAGTAAAAAAACGCGCAATTGTCGCATTATGTCAGCCCGGTTACGAGCACTATTACCCCGCCTGCCGCCGACGGACGCGCCCTGCGGTAAATTGGGTTATCATGCCGCGGCGGTCAGAGCGTATGGAACCAGGCGATGATTTCCGCCCCGTGGCTGTCATACAGCAGTTTGGCGCTCATCACCGCAGAAACAATCACGATCATCGGGCGAATAAGCTTCTGCCCCTTGCTTAACACCATCCGGGCACCGAGGCGAGCCCCGCACACCTGCCCTGCCAGCATGACCACACCCACGCCCCACACCACTTTACCGCCAATAATAAACAGCATCAGGCCGCCCAGATTCGAGGTAAAGTTCAGCACTTTGGCATGCGCGGTAGATTTAGCGAGGTTGTAGCCGCACAGCGTAACGAAAGCCAGCGCGTAAAACGATCCCGCCCCCGGGCCGAAAAAGCCGTCGTAGAAACCGACGCAGCCTCCGGCGACCAGCGCAAAGGGCAAACCGTGCAGGCGACGATGACGATCCTCCTCGCCAATGCGCGGCATCAGCAGGAAGTACAGACCGATAGCAATCACCAACAGCGGCAGCAGCTGGCGCAGGATGTCACCCTTGACGTGCTGCACCAGCAGCGCACCACAGATCGAACCCAGTAGCGTCAGGGCGATATTCAGCTTCTGCTCGCGAAGATCGACCGCCTTGCGGCGAACAAAATAGAGGCTGGCGGAAAACGATCCGCCAACGGACTGCAGCTTGTTGGTCGCCAGCGCCTGCGCCGGGGATAAACCAGCCGCCAGTAGGGCCGGCACGGTCAGTAATCCGCCGCCGCCGGCAATTGAGTCGATAAAGCCGGCAAGCAATGCCACCAGAAACAGCACCCCGAGTAACCAGGGCGCAACGGCAAACCACTCCATCTGAATTCCTTAAATACTGAATAAAACCATAATCAGAGCAAATGCCGATCCAGCAGCGCCTGGCAGGCCGGCGGCAGCGGGGGTGGCTCGCGTTTCACCGGCGGCGTTGTAGCCGGTTTCGGCGGTGCAAACCAGCTTTGCAGCTCGGCTCCGCAGCCATCGCCCGCTGGCGGCAGCGGCTGATCCTCACACTGCAGGCTGCCTGCCGGACAGCGCAGGCGCACGTGCATATGCGCACGGTGCTGGAACCACGGGCGCACCTTACGCAGCCAGTCGCGGTCGGCGCCCGCATCGGCACACAGCTGCTTTTTAATCGCCGGATTGACGAAGATGCGCGTGACCTCCGTATCCTTCGCCGCCAGCTTGATCAGGCTGTCGATTTCCGGCTGCCAGTGACGGGCAACCACGTTTTTTCCGTCGGCGCTGACCAGATCCAGCGGCTGGGGCTTCAGCAGCATCTGCTGTGTCCAGCGCTGCTTCGGCAGCTGAAGCCAGATATCCACATCCAGCCCGGACTGGTGGCTGGCGTGGCCGCTGCTGAAGCGCCCGCCGGCCGCCATCCCCATATCCCCCACCAGCACTTCGCCCAGGCCCAGCTGAGTGGTACGCGTACTCAGACGCTGGATAAAGGCAATCAAGTCGGGATGTCCAAAATAACGACGCTGATCGGTACGCATCACCTGATAACCCGGCGCCTCCAGCGGCAGCGCCTGAGCGCCAATAATGCAGCCGTTGGAAAACGCACCAATCGACTGCGGATTGCCGCTTATTGGCTGACGGATCGTTTGCCACGGCGTTGCGGCCTGCGAAGCCAGGGATACCAGCACTGCACACAGCAGAAACAGCGTCTTTTTCATCATCGTGACCCGATGGTTACCAGCGTGGGATGTCAGTATGAACGTCAGCATTCTGTGCGCGATGGCGCAGCAGATGATCCATCAAGACAATGGCCATCATCGCTTCGGCAATCGGCACCGCGCGAATGCCCACGCAGGGATCGTGACGCCCTTTGGTGATCATCTCCACCTCCTCGCCGCTGCGGGTGATGGTCTGGCCCGGCACGGTAATACTGGAGGTCGGCTTCATCGCCAGATGTGCAATAATCGTCTGACCGCTGCTGATGCCGCCGAGAATACCGCCCGCGTGGTTGCTCTGGAAACCGCTGGCACGAATTTCATCACGGTGCTGGCTGCCGCGCTGATTCACCACCGCGAAACCGTCACCGATTTCGATACCCTTCACCGCGTTGATGCTCATCAGCGCGTGCGCCAGGTCGGCGTCAAGGCGATCGAAAACCGGCTCGCCGAGGCCCACAGGAACCCGCTCCGCCATCACCGTCACTTTTGCTCCGATGGAATCGCCCTCTTTTTTCAGGCCGCGCATCAGCTCATCCAGCGCCTCAATTTTATCCGGGTCCGGGCAGAAGAACGGGTTCTGCTCTACCTGATCCCAGTCTTTCAGCTCGCAGGATACCTCACCAATCTGCGCCAGATAGCCGCGTACTTTGATGCCGTGCTTCATTTCCAGGTATTTTTTAGCGATCGCTCCCGCTGCAACCCGCATGGCGGTTTCACGAGCGGATGAACGACCGCCGCCGCGATAGTCGCGGAAACCGTATTTTTGATCGTAGGTATAGTCTGCGTGGCCCGGACGGAACAGATCCTTAATCGTGCCGTAGTCCTGTGAACGCTGGTCGGTATTCTCAATCAGCAGACCGATACTGGTGCCGGTGGTGCGGCCTTCAAACACGCCGGACAGGATTTTCACCTGGTCCGGTTCGCGGCGCTGGGTGGTGTAGCGCGAGGTGCCGGGGCGACGGCGATCGAGATCGTGCTGCAGATCGGCTTCGGTCAGCGGAATACCCGGCGGCACACCATCAACGATGCAGCCGAGGGCGAGACCATGCGATTCGCCAAACGTCGTTACCCGAAATACTTGTCCAATCGTATTACCCGCCATGCTGGCTCCTCGCTCTGTTTTTCTAATTAGTCTTGGTAAATTTTGAAGTGATGCTG
This sequence comes from uncultured Erwinia sp., assembly GCA_913775305.1. Lineage (GTDB taxonomy): Bacteria > Pseudomonadota > Gammaproteobacteria > Enterobacterales > Enterobacteriaceae > Erwinia. Next base: position 22,001 of record CAJYIY010000082.1, read on the forward strand.
GGCATCAATAATCTGTTGTCTGGTCAGCATAAATACGCCGTCACCGCCGTTATCGAATTCCAGCCAGGTGAAGGGCACATCCGGGTACTGTTCGATCATGTGCACCATGCTGTTGCCCACTTCGCAAATCAGTACACCTTCATCGCTGAGATAGTTCGGCGCGCAGGCCAGAATGCGGCGCACCAGCTTGAGGCCATCGCGCCCCGCAGCCAGACCCAGTTCCGGCTCATGACGGTATTCATCCGGCAGATCGTCCATATCGTCCGCGTCAACGTAGGGGGGATTGGTCACAATCAGATCGTACTGCGTTTCGGGCAGTCCGCGGAACAGATCGGCGCGAATCGGCGTCACGTGCTGCTCCAGGCCGTGAGCACTGATATTTTGTTCAGTGACCGCCAGCGCGTCGGTGGAGATATCGACCGCGTCCACTTCGGCTTCCGGGAACGCGTAAGCACAGGCAATGGCGATGCAGCCGCTGCCGGTGCACATGTCCAGAATATGACGTGGCTCATGGCTGATGATGCCGGAGAAGCGGTTGTTGATCAGCTCGCCCACCGGCGAACGCGGCACCAGCACGCGCTCATCAACGTAAAATTCATGGCCGCAGAACCAGGCCTTGTTGGTCAGATAGGCAACCGGAATGCGCTCGTTGACGCGGCGAATCACGCGCTCAACGATGCGGTGACGCTCGCTGGAAGTCAGGCGCGCGGTGCGCATATCTTCCGGGATATCCAGCGGCAGGTAGAGCGTCGGCAACACCAGCTGAACGGCTTCGTCCCAGGGATTGTCGGTGCCGTGGCCGTACCAGATATCAGCAGCAGAAAAGCGGCTGACCGACCAGCGCAACATATCCTGAATGGTGTGCAGTTCATTCACTGCTTCATCGACGAAAATTTTGTCCAAAGTGCCCTCCGCAGGCCGTTCGTTAAACCCGGGCGTTAGTTTGCCACGAAGACGGAGAGAATTCAGCGCGAGGGGATGAAAAAGCTGAGATTTGTTTAGTACCGGGGTGAAGAAAAGGTAGACTAGCGGCTGAATATGATAATGATGCGGAATACTGGCCTGTTATCTGCGCCATTCCAGAACTAGCAGTGAGTTGAGATGAGTAAAAAAGAGAAACTGAGCGTGGAAGACCAGGCGCTGTTTCGCGGACTGATGAGCGGAACGCGCAAGCTGGTGCAGGACACCATTGTGCACCAGCCGCCGCGCAGGAAAATCAGTGACGTGCCGCAAAAACGCCTGTTGTCCGAGCAGATGGATGCCAGCCACTACTTTTCTGACGAATTCCAGCCTCTGCTGGCCAATGAAGGTCCGGTTCGCTACGTGCGGTCAGACGTCAGCCATTACGAATTAAAAAAGCTGCGCCGCGGCGACTACACGCCGGAGATTTTTCTCGATCTGCACGGATTAACCCAGCAGCAGGCCAAACAGGAACTGGGGGCGCTGATTGCCGCCTGCCGGCGTGAGCATATTTTTTGCGCCAGCGTGATGCACGGCCACGGCAAGCATATTCTTAAACAGCAAACGCCACTGTGGCTGGCTCAGCATCCCTGGGTGACGGCGTTTCATCAGGCACCGAAGCTGTTCGGCGGCGATGCGGCCCTGCTGGTGCTGATAGAAGTCGAGGAGTGGACGCCGCCGGAACTGCCTTAAAGACGGTGTCGAAAAGGCCGGCCGCACAGTGTGGCCGACCCGAAGCCGCGGGTTAGATCGCTTTGGCGAGTTTAGCCGGAGAAACCTGCCACTCAAGTTTACCCTGAGCGCTGTCAGGATTGACATTAACGCAGGCAATGGCGGAGGTGGAAAACATCGGTGGGGCTTCCTGCGGGCACAGTTCTGCAACAAGATAGCCCACCAGCGGCAGGTGCGAAATCACCAGCGCCGATTTTACCCCCTGGCCAGCAAGCACCTGGAGATAGGACGCCACCTGTCCGGGATCGCCACCGGGGGTCAGCTCAGGCAAGACTTCTTCACCCGCTGGCAACGTCAGGGCTTCACGCACCGTATTCAGGGTCTGCCTTGCCCGCAGATAAGGACTGACCAGCACGCGTTCGATTTCCACAGACTGGCCGTTAAGCCAGGCCGCCATTTGACGGGACTCTTCACAGCCGCAGTGGGTCAGAGGTCTTACTGAATCACTGGCTGCATCGAGAGCCGCATCACCGTGACGCATTATAAAAACTTGCATATAGCACCGCTGTTATTAAACAAAAACGCCGGAGGAGCAACGCCACCGACTCTTCATTCAGAGAATGAACGGTGTGTTGTACCTAATGCCTTTAGTATAGTCAACCGATTGTTTACTTAATGAACGATCGGTATTCCCCCCTGACAGAGCAACCCTCTTACTGAACAGAACTAACGCGCTGGATCATCGCTGTTATCCAGCGTAACATCCGGTTCACAGAAGGTTTTCTGCGCTTCCATCATTATTTTCAGCCGTTCGCAGGGTGCAAAGCGGGAGCCAAATCGCTGCTCCAGCTGCTCAAGAGTTCTGACCACCTGAGCGATTCCCACGCGATCCATGTAGCGGAATGGCCCGCCGAGGAACGGTGGGAAACCGATGCCAAACACCGCAGCAATATCCCCATCCCGCGCGCTACGGATCACCTGCTCATCCAGCGTTCGGGCGGCTTCATTGAGCATCATCATCACACAACGCGTGGCAATATCTTGTGCGCTGAGACAAGATTTTGGCGTCAGCTTTAGCAGGCGATAGATCTCAGCGTCGGCCTTTTTCTTCGCACCCCAACGTTTCCCGTACAGATAAAAGCCCCGACCGTTTTTGCGCCCTTTACGGTTATCGTTCAGCACCGCATCCAGCGCAGAAGGCAGCGCGAAGCGTTCACCCCAGGCTTTTTCCATGACCGGCATCATATGCGTGCCGATATCGATGCCAACCTCATCCAGCAGCTGCACCGGGCCAACGGGGAAGCCAAAATTCACCAGCGCCTCGTCAATCGCGTCGATCGGTTCTCCGGCCAGCAGGCAGTGCATCGCCTCAATCACGTACGGTGCGAGGATACGGTTAACATAAAAACCGGCTTTATCCGCCACGACAATCGCCGTTTTGCCCTGTTTTTTCGCCAGTGCCACCACCGTCGCCACGGTTACCTCGCTGCTGCCTGCGTGCGGGATCACCTCGACCAGCGGCATCTTTTCCGGCGGGCTGAAATAGTGCAGGCCGATAACGTTCTCCGGGCGCTGCGCACGGGCAGCGATATCCGCAATCGGCAAAGAAGATGTATTAGAGGCGAATATCGTCTGCGGTCCGCAGTGAGCCTCAATCTCCCCCACCATCTTCTGCTTCAGCGCCAGATCTTCAAATACCGCTTCAATAATCACATCGCGCTGGCTGAAGCCCTGATAGTCGGTGCTGCCGGTAATCAGCGCCATCTGCTGTTGCCGCCCGGCCTCCGTCAGGTGGCGGCGCCTGACCGCTTTGCTTAAAACCTGCCAGCTGGTTTTCATCGCGTGGTTGATGCCCTGCGCATTAATATCCTTGATTCGTACCGGCAGCCCGGCTCGGGTGGCGGTCACGCAGGCGATGCCACCGCCCATCAACCCGCCGCCCAGCACGCCAATGCTGCGCACCGCCCGCGGTTCGCCCTCTGCTCCCGGATCTTTTTTCAGCGCGGTGGTGGCAAAAAACAGCCCGCGCAGCGCGGCCGACTCCGGCGTCATCGCCAGCTCACCAAAGGCTCTGGCTTCCGCTTCGTAGCCGCGGCTACCGCCCTGCTCCAGCCCCTGGCGTACCACCTTGAGAATTTTATCCACCGCCGGATAGTTGCCACGGGCCCTGGCCTGCGCACGGCGTTCCGCCATGTTAAACAGCAGCGCCCTGCCCACGGGGCCGGTCAGCAGCCGCTCGCGCAGCGGCAGCGGCTTTCTCGCTTCGCGGGCTTTCAGCGCGCTTTTTACCGCCGTTTCCAGCAGAATAGCATGCGGTACCGCATCATCCACCAGCCCGCATTTCAACGCCTGCCGCGCGCGCAGGGTTTTACCGGAGAGGATCATATCCAGCGCCACCGGGGCGCCCGTTAATCGCGGCAGGCGCTGCGTGCCGCCGGACCCCGGCAGCAATCCCAGCTGCACTTCGGGTAATCCCAGACGGGTTTTCTCATCCAGGGTACAGACACGGCGATCGCAGGCCAGCGCCAGCTCAAGGCCACCACCGAGACAGGCGCCGTGGATCGCCGCGACCACGGGGACCGGCAATGCGGCAATGTCGGCCATCACTTTCTGCCCCTGCAACGCCAGTTGTTCAGCCTGCTGCGCGCTGCGGCAGGCGGCAATCATCGCGATATCCGCACCGGCGATAAACGAGTCCGGCTTACCTGAGATGATAACCAGCCCGGCCAGCTGCGGGTTGGCGCAGGCACGCTGCAATACGCTGCGGATCTCGGCGGCAAACTCCGCTTTCAGGGTGTTCATCTTCTCGCCCGGCACGTCGATGGTAATCACCCCAACGTTATCCAGCCGCATTGTCAGGGTAAATGCCGATGTCTGTTCCATTATTCCGCCTCCAGAACCATTGCCGCGCCAAGACCTCCGGCCGCACAGGCCGTTACCAGTCCCAGACCGCCGCCGCGACGCCGCAGCTCGTTCAGCGTCTGGGTAATCATTCGGGCTCCGGTCGCCGCGAACGGGTGACCGTAGGCTATCGATCCACCCAGCACGTTGAAGATCTCTTCATTCACTTCGCCCAGCGCGTGTGGACGATTCAGTACTTCGCGGGCAAAGCGCTCGTCGGCAAACATTTTAAGATTGGCGAGAGTCTGTGCGGCAAACGCCTCATGCATGTCGATCAGCGTCAAATCGCTGAGGGTGATGCCCGCCCGTTCCAGCGCCAGCGGGGAGGACCACGCCGGGCCAAGCAGCATATCTTCACGCACGCCAATGGCGGTGAAGGCATAGCTGCGCAGATAGCCCAGCGGAGTGATGCCCAGCTCACGCGCTCGGGATTCCGTCATCAGGATCACCGCCGCCGCGCCATCGGTCAGCGGTGTGCTGTTGGCCGCGGTCACCGTTCCGTGTCGGCGATCGAATGCCGGGCGCAGTCGCGCATAGTCTTCCAGCTTCGAGTCAGCGCGAATGTTGTTATCCTGTTCCAGCGCCGCCTGCCACGGCGGAGCGAAAGCGGTCATCACCTCCTGATTCAGCACCCCCTTCTGCCAGGCGCGGGCCGCGCGCTGATGGGAACGATGCGCCAGCGCATCCTGCTGCTCACGGCTGATACCGTGGCTTTTCGCCATCTGTTCCGCGGTATCGCCCATGCGCAGCCCGGTAGAGTATTCGGCGACAGCAGGTGGCACCGGCAGTAAATCACGCGGGCGAAGCTGGCTGAACAGCCTGAGTTTTTGCGTCAGCGTACGCGCCTTGTTGAGATCGACCAGCGTTCTTGCCAGCCTGCGGCTGACGCCAATCGGCAGCACGGAGGAGGAGTCGGCACCGCCGGCGATCCCCACCTGAATGCTCCCCACCATCAGACTTTCCGCCACGTTCGCCACCGACTGAAAACTGGTGGCGCAGGCGCGACTGACGCTCCAGGCATCGGTGTGAACATTCATGCCGCTGGCCAGAACGATTTCACGAGCAATGTTTGGTGCTTCCGGCATCTGCACCACCTGACCAAATACCAGTTGCCCGATCATGTCGGCAGGGATTTCACTGCGTGCCAGCAGTTCGCTGACCACCATGCGTCCCAGCTCCAGCGCCGGGATGCCGTGGAAGGCCGTCGCCTGCTTCGCAAAGGGCGTGCGCAGCCCGTGAGTGATGGCGATGCGGTCGCCCTGGCGCGTCAGCAAAGGTAACGCTTTGCTCATTGTTATCACCTGTCTAATGTCGATGGACGGCATCACTGCCAAAGAGGTCTGACCTCCTCAGTGTTATCCAGAATAAGACAGGGCGCTATGACGGGAAGAAAAAAATGCGAGAGAAAACACGGTTTACGGGGGAGCAAGGCGCTCCCCACGGGGGTGACTAGCGCAGACCAAGCTGAAAAATCAGCGTTTCAGCCTGGCAACAGAAGGTAAAGCTGCAGTCGAGCACCACGCCCTCTGGCGTTTCAGTGAATGAACTCTCTATTACGCAGGGATCGGACTCAACCTCATGCGCTTTCGCCGTCAGCGACTTCAGCATCGCTTCGGCTTCGCTGCGACTGGCGAAAGTACGGTTGTACCCCGCCAGACAGTCGGTGTTATCCATCACGGTGCCCACATCTACGCAGCAGCAGGCTGCCGTTTCGCTGGCGCTACAGCGGTTAATCGCGTCGGTCATGTCATCCTCCGGCATGCCGCCTTCAGCGGACGGCAGGTTAATTTAAGACAATGTTTATTTTACGCCTGACGCCTTTCCGTCTCCAGCAGACAGGCATAAACCGCCGGTTAAGTGACGAAAATCACACTATTAATTGATCCAACGCAATCCACGCTACTGCTCAGAATTTCAGCAGGTAAGTTTTTGTTAGACAGATCTCTTTTCTTGCATCATTTTAGAAATAAATAGAAAACATTATTGCAACATACATACAGGTCCGACCTATACTTGGGCCACTGGTCTGATTTGTTACTTATCAGGCAGTCCCTACAATCCGCGATCCCTTGTTACTTGATGTAACAGAACTCAATAAAATCTAATGAGGTTGTGGTTATGAACCATAAAAACCTGTTTACGCAATCCGCACTTGCCGTGGCAGTGGCCCTTGTCTCTTCAAATGTTTTTGCGGCTGGCTTTCAACTCAATGAATTTTCTTCAATTGGCTTAGGTCGTGCCTATTCCGGCGAAGGGGCGATGGGCGATACCGCCGCATCAGCCAGCCGTAACCCCGCCACCATGGCGCTGATGGATCGTCCGATGTTCTCCATTGGCGCTGTGTTTATCGATCCCGGCGTTGATATTGACGGCCAGTCGGCCAGTGGTAACAGCCTGGATGCCAGCAATATTGCTCCTACCGCCTGGGTGCCAAATATTCACTACGTGCAGCCAATTAACGACCAGTGGTGGTTAGGTGCCAGCGCGACCTCTAACTACGGGTTGGCTACCGAGTTTAACGACAGCTACACCGCCGGGCCTTACGCCGGTAAAACCGACCTGACCACCATGAACTTTAACCTGAGCACCGCCTACCGTCTGAACCAGCACTTCAGCTTCGGTGTGGGTTTTGATGCGGTTTACGCACGTGCCAAAATTGAACGCTACGCCGGTGAATCCCTCGCTCCGCTGGGCATCCCGGCGGATACGCAGATTGCGCACCTGAAAGGGGATGAGTGGGGCTACGGCTGGAACGCCGGCATTCTGTATGAAGTGGACGACAATAACCGCTTCGGCCTGACCTACCGTTCAGAAGTGAAAATCGATTTTGACGGAGATTACCGTAGCAGCCTGCCAGGCTCGATTAACCCGCTGAATCAGGCTCTGGGCCTCGGCCTGCCGTTTGGCACCAGCGGCAATACCATTCCAGGGGCACTGACGCTGAATCTGCCGGAGATGTGGGAAGTGTCTGGCTTCCACAAGGTGGCACCGAAGTGGGCCGTTCACTACAGCCTCGCCTATACCAGCTGGAGCCAGTTCCAGGAGCTGAAGGCCACCGGCAGCAACGGCCAGCAGCTGTTCTACAAGGATGAGAGCTTCAAAGATGCCTACCGCATCGCGCTGGGTACCTCCTACTATCATGACGATCACTGGACCTTCCGTACCGGTATTGCCTTTGATGACAGCCCGGTTCCGGCTCAGACCCGATCCATTTCCATTCCTGACCAGGACCGTCTGTGGCTGAGTGCCGGGACGTCCTATGCCTTCAACCAGGATGCTTCGGTTGACGTCGGCATTTCCTATATGCACGGCCAGCACGTCACGATAAAAGAGGGTCCGTATACCTTTAACTCTACCGGTAAGGCCTGGCTGTACGGCGCCAGCTTTAACTACAAATTCTGATCGTCGTTCAGATCAAAAAAGGCCCGCGGGTTTCCCGGCGGGCCTTTTTTTATGCATCACGAAAATTACGGCGCATCGATATCGTTGAGATCGTCTTTGATCGCCGCGGCATTCGGGTTTTCCTGCGGGATCAACTTGCCATCGCTGGCCAGGAAATCATGATGCTGGAAGTAAGCCGAACGCATAAAGGCATAAGGATCTTTTGAATTGCGCAGAATAGCGTCAGAATCCAGCAGCTGCGCACGGGTTTCAATGCCTTCCAGCGCCCACTTACCGGCAGACATCCACCACGTCAGCCAGGACAGCGGCGGATAGAGGTCATCCACCAGGCCACCAACATCTTCACGCGGCGTAAAGCTACCGTAGCCAGGCACGACCACATAAGTACCGTAACCCACACCGTAGTGGCCCAGCGTGCTTCCGAAGGCGCGGGGCTCTTCTTTCGCCAGTTTCGGGTTTGCCATAGAGGCCACGTCAATCAGACCGCCCATGCCGAGCAATGTGTTCAGGAAGAAACGGTTAAAGTGGACCATCGCCTTGTAAGGATTGCCCTCGACGAAATAGTTGATCATCGAGGCAGGCTCATCAAGGTTACTGAAGAAGTTACCCAGACCGTTGCGCGCCGGTACCGGCACATAGTCACGCCACGCGACCGCGACCGGACGGAGAACGTAAGGGTCCACCACGTTATAGTTAAAGTTGAACATTGACCGGTTGAAGCCTTCCAGCGGATCGGAACGTCCCTGAGGCTCATCGGCGTTCTTAGAGCTGGCGCAGCCCACCATCATGACGCTTGCCAGCACTAAGCCCGTCAGGCGATAGTTCATTGTTTTCTCCCTGTACTGGTTTATGGATTATCGCCTGCCACCTGCCGATCAATCATGACCGCAAGCTACTGTTGACCATGGAATGGCATCACCTTGCTCAGTCCGAACCAGTCACCCGGCTGAGGATTGATGCTGCCGTCGCGCGAAACACGCACGAAAATCCGCACCTGATGCCGCGCTGATATCAAGCGGGCCTCATTACGTTACAGTCATCCAGCGTGAGCGATAGAGGAAAATGGCTCAGCGGCAACTTTTTCGCCGCCACGGGAACTGGAGTGGTTCCGTCAGAAACAGAAATATACAACACTCCTCCTTCCGGTAACATTTTTTCTGCCTCCGGCGACAAAGATATCTCAACCGGCAGACTCCGCCTTTATTGACCGGATGCGCTTCTGGCCTGCTCAATACTGCGGCGAATGGCTTGAGCACGCTCGTCTTTCTCCGGTATCAGTGCCAACATCTTATCCCAGGCATGGATGGCTACAGTGTAGTTCTGCTGAACAAAAGCATTAAATGCCAATAAATCCAGCAGGCGCAAATTGTCAGGGTCATGCTGTAGCATCTCATCCAGCATAACGGCTGCCTGGCGATTATCCTGCGGGTCAACCGATCGCGTCAGTACCTCGACATAGCTCATCCTGACTTCCTGATTATCCGGGGCCAGCCGCAGCGCGCGCTCAAAAGACTGGCTGGCGGTGGTGGCATTATTCAGCACTACCCCCAACCGACCCAGCAGCATCCAGTCGTTCAGATTATGCGGTTGCTGCTGCAACTCGCTGCGAATGCCCAGCGCCAGCCGCGCAAGTTGGGCCATATCCAGCGGCGGAGCCTGCGGATCCATTACCTGCGCGCGCAAAGCGGGCAGCTCGTTTTTCACCTGCTGCCAGGCCAGCACCTGCAACAGCCCGCCGGTTTGCAGGTAAAAACCCACGCTGACCACCACCAGCAGCACGCCACCCGGCAGCAACGCCCAACGGCTTAACTTTTGGTCCGGCGGCAAACCGATGTCAGCCACCCGCCGATCGGTGTCCTGATGCAGCTCATTTCTGTCGTTAACCGCGCCGCTAACAGCGTTTTGATCGGCGGATTCTTCTGAGACTTCGTTTCTACCCTCATCCTGATCCTCGCCAGCCCGCGTCGGCTTCCTGCCGCGCAGAACGATCGCCACCCCGCCAATAATGACAAACAGCAACGGGCCAGCCCACAGGATCAGCGTGGAGATCTGCACCGGCGGCTGATAGGAAACAAAGTTGCCGTAGCGATCGATCATCCAGGCCTTTATCTGCTCGGGGGTTTGACCCTGGCGCAACAGCTCGTAGACCTTCAGCCGCATGTCTGCCGCGATCATCGAGTTAGAGTCTGCAATGCTGTTATTCTGGCATTTGGGGCAGCGCAGCGACTCCGTCAGATGGCGGTACTGCTGCTCCTGGTCGACCGAGTCAAAATGATAAGTATCAATGGTGTCTGCCAGCGCGGTCGCGCCAAACAGCATCAGCGCCAGCACAATCAGAAGATGTTTCACTGGTTGCCCTCCCGGCTGTACTGCTGCCAGAGAGGCAGCAGCTCATCCCGCCAGACCCGCTCGTTCAAATCTCCGGCGTGGCGATAGCGGATAATGCCCCTGCCATCAATCAGGAATGTTTCCGGGGCGCCATACACCCCCAGATCCAGCCCCAGCATACCGTCACCGTCATACAGGCTCAGGGTGTAAGGATTCCCCAGCGTATTGAGCCAGTTTACCGCTTTCAGGCGATCGTCTTTATAGTTGAGCCCCACTACACGCACTCCCTGGGTCGCCAGCGTATTTAAATACTGATGTTCCGCCCGGCAGGTCGGGCACCAGGTGGCCCAGACGTTCAGCAGGATTGGTTTGCCGGTCAGCAACACCGACCTGCCGTACTCTTTCCCCGGCTGTTCCAGAGACTCCAGCCGAAATTCCGGCACCGGTTTTCCCACCAGCGCGGATTCAAGGCGGGTTGGGTCGTCACCGTTGGCGTTGCGGCCCAGCTGCCACAGCAGCGCCGTCGCCAGTAGCAGAAACAGGACCAGCGGAATAAATAACAGCTTCCTGTTCATACTGCCCCCTGCACTTTCTTGCGCGAACGGTAACGGGGATCAAGCAGGCAAAGCCCGCCACCGGCGGCCATCAACAGACCGCCAAACCAGATCCAACGCACGAAGGGTTTGTAGTAAATGCGCACGGCCCAGGCATTTCCTTCCAGCTCTTCCCCCAGCGCGGCATACAGATCGCGGGTAAAACCGCCATCAATCGCAGCTTCCGTCATCATGGCACGGGCGACGCTGTAGTAACGCTTTTCCGCATACAGCGTCGCCTCGGGTTTCCCGTTGCGGGTGACATCAATAATGCCAACGCCACCACTGTAGTTTGGCCCCTGCAGGTTGTGTAGCGCCCGGAATGTAAAATGATAATGATGGATATCCACTGAATCTCCGGCTTTCATCCTGACATCGCGCTCCACACTGTAGTTCTGGCTGAAGGCGATGCCGATCACCGTGACCGCCACGCCAAGATGGCCAAGCACCATGCCCCAGTGGCTGCGCGACAGGTGCAGCAGCCCCCTGAAAAAACCGTGGCGATGGACAGCACGCTCGTGCAGCTCCATCACCGTCAGAATAATCACCCAGATCGCCATTAACAGCCCGACCACCGTCATTGCCTCAATGCGGTCCTGCATCAGCCACGGCAGCAGAATGGAGAGCGCACAGGTGGACAGCGCGGCAACGCTCAGCCGCTTCCACAGCGTTTTTGGATTGTCCCGACGCCAGCGCACCAGCGGCCCGATGCCCAGCATCAGTGCCATGGGTGCCATCAGCCAGGTAAACAGCGTATTAAAGAAAGGCTCGCCGATGGAAATACTGCCCAGCCCCAGCTGCTTATGCACCAGCGGCAGCATCGTCCCCAGCAGCACGACCAGCATGGCGGTAATCAACAGCACATTATTGCCCAGCAGGAATGATTCGCGCGACCAGAGGTCGTTTTGCACTCTGCCACGCACCCGCCCGCCCCTGAGGGCGTACAGCAGCAGCGATCCACCAATAGCGATTGTCAGGAAGGCGAGAATATACATGCCTCGCGCCGGGTCGGAGGCGAAGGCATGAACTGAGACCAGCACGCCAGAGCGTACAAGAAAGGTTCCCAGCAGGCTGAGGGAAAAGGCGGTAATCGCCAGCAGCACCGTCCACGCCTTAAATGCACCGCGCTTTTCAGTCACCGCCAGCGAGTGCAGCAGCGCCGTACCAGCCAGCCACGGCATCAGCGAAGCGTTCTCTACCGGATCCCAGAACCACCAGCCTCCCCAGCCCAGCTCGTAATAGGCCCATGCCGATCCCAGCACAATACCAACCGTCAGAAAGCTCCAGGCTGCCAGAGTCCACGGTCGGGACCAGCGGGACCACGCCGTATCAAGCCGACCGGCCAGCAGCGAGGCAATCGCAAAAGCAAAAGCCACGGAGAAACCCACGTAGCCCATATACAGCAGCGGCGGATGAAAGATCAGGCCAATATCCTGCAACATCGGGTTCAGATCGCTGCCATCGATCGGCAGGTCCGGCAGGGTGCGAACAAACGGGTTAGACGTCAGAGTGATAAACAGCAGAAAAGCCAGGTTGATCATCCCCATCACCGCCAGCACGCGGGCGATAGCTTCCGGCGGCATACTGCGGCTGAACAGGGCGACTGCCAGCGTCCAGCCACTGAGCAGCAGCAGCCACAGCAGCAGCGATCCTTCATGGGCACCCCAGGTTGCCGCCACGCGGTACCAGACCGGCAGCAGACTGTTGGAGTTGGCAGCCACGTACGCCACGCTGAAATCATTAACCGCGAAAGCATGCACGAGGATCATAAAAGCGCCGGCAACACAGGCAAACAGCGCACAGGCCAGCGGGCGGGCCAGCGCCATCAGACGTGTATCCCGTCGTGCTGTACCCCACAGTGGATAAACGATCAGCAGCAGGGACACGCCCAGCGCCAGGCACAGCAGGAAACTGCCGATTTCAGGGATCATGGCCGGTCTTCCTGGTGCGTGGTGGATGCCGCCGGCAAAGGATTTTTCTTCATCGCATCGGTAATTTCAGGCGGGGTATATTTCTCATCGTGCTTCGCCAGAACCTCCTTCGCCAGCACGTGGCGACTGTCCTTCAGCACGCCCTGAGCCACCACGCCCTGCCCTTCACGGAACAGGTCTGGCAGGATGCCCTCGTAGCTGACGTTAACAACCCCACTGTTGTCATACAGCTGAAACGACACTTTCAGCGTGTGGGGGTCGCGCTTCACGCTGCCCGGCATCACCATGCCACCGACCCGCAGCCGCTGGTCAGGCTGAGGTTTAAGCCGCGCTTCGCCCTTGCCGTAGATAATTTCACTGGGTGTGTAAAACAGATCGATATTGCTGCGCAGCGCGTACATCACCAGCGCCGTGGCGATGCCTGTGCCGGCGAGCGCGACCATCGTCAGGATCAGGCGGTTTTTACGACGTTGATTCATGGTTGCTTCCCTGTCACGGCGGGGCGATGGGTGTTGAGCCTGGCCGCACGAATACGTTGTTCTCGCGCTTCGCGCTGGCGAATCGCTGCCAGCAGACGACGGCGCTGGATGAGGGTACTGAGGATCAGGCCACAGAGGCCGATCAGCGCACAGGCCACCGCCAGCCAGACATAGCGGGCATAGCCGCCCATGGCGAAGAAGTCCTGCCAGCTGCTGAATGCCGGAGTCATAATTTGCGTCCTTCTTTCATTGCGATCGCCACGGCCCACGGACGATGGCTTTCGCTCATCAACAGCAGATTGCGCAGACGCATCAGAGTGAGGGTGATAAACACCAGCAGCATGCCAAGAATTGACCAGCGCAGCGGCGTGCGCATGCTGGGATCGATAGCCTGTTGCATCAGACCCGAGGATCCCTGATGCAGGGTATTCCACCATTCGACCGAGTAATGAATAATGGGCAGATTAATGACGCCGACGAGGATCAGGATCCCGGCGGCACGCCCGCCGATACGGCGGTCGTCGAAAGCATGTCGAAGAGCCATCGCGCCGATGTACAGGAACAGCAGCACCAGCTCCGAGGTGAGCCGCGCATCCCAAATCCACCAGGTGCCCCACATCGGTTTGCCCCACGCGGCACCGGTTACCAGAGCGGTAAAAGCAAACACGGCACCGGTTGGCGCCATGGCCGCGGCGGTAAGATCGGCCGTTTTCCACTGCCACACCAGGCCAACAAAGGCCGACACGGCCATGGCGGCGTAAATGCCCATCGACCACATCGCGGCGGGGACATGGATATAAATGATGCGATAGCTGTCGCCCTGCTGATAGTCCGCCGGGGCAAAGCCGAATCCCCACGCCCATCCCAGCAGCAGCGTTATTGCGCTGGCCACCGCAAACCAGGGAATAAAACGGCCGCAGATTTCATACAGCCGCTCCGGCTTGCTAAGTTGATGAATCCATTTCAACATGATTAACCTGCTTTAATTAAATAAAATCGTTCCGCGCCCGACACGCTGGAGTTTCATTTTTGTCCCGTCACTGCACGCTGATGCGCAGCGCGGCGGCGGTGGCAAACGGCGCCAGGGAAAAGCTGGCGGCCAGCAAAGCGCCGAGGATCGCCAGATAGCCCCCAATCGGCAACCCCTGCCCGGCAGCATCCATCGCGCCGCTGGCAAAAATCAGCACCGGGATAGCCAGCGGCAGAACCAGCAGACTTAACAGCACGCCGCCGCGTCGCAGCCCGACGGTCAGCCCCACGCCGATAGCCCCCAGAAAGCTCAGCGTTGGCGTCCCCAGCAACAGGGTGAGTGCCATCGCGCGCCAGCTGGCAAAATCCAGTGAAAGCAGCAGCGCCGCCAGCGGGGAAAGCAGCAGCAGCGGGAGTCCGGTGATCATCCAGTGCGCGGCAACCTTACCCAGCACGATCAGGGGCAGCGGCGCGGGCATCAGCAACAGCTGCTCCAGCGAACCATCGATAAAATCATCGCGAAACAGCCTCTCCAGCGCCAGCAGTGAGGATAGCAGCGCGGCAACCCAGAGAATGCCCGGCGCAATCCGTGCCAGCAGCCGGGGCTCCGGCCCGATCCCCAGCGGAAACAGGGTTATCACGATGAGAAAGAACCACAGCGGATTCATCACTTCCGATCCACTGCGGAACGCAATGCGCAGTTCCCGTTTCAGCACACGCCCGAGCATCAGATATCCTCCGGCGCGGTCAGACGAATCAGGCCGATCCGCTGCATGGCGGAGGGCAACGGCTGGTGAGTGGTGAGGATCACCGCACCGCCCTGTGCCGTATGGCGGGTGAACAGCGCCATCAGCTTCTCTGCGCCAGATTGATCGATAGCGGTCAGCGGTTCATCGAGGATCCACAGCGGCGCCCGGGTCAGCCACAGCCGGGCCAGCCCCACGCGGCGCTGCTGGCCCGCCGACAACTGTGCAACCGGCATGTCTTCATAACCGATAAGATCGACCTGCTCCAGCGCCTCCCACAGCCTGGTTTCCGCACAATCGGCCTGATAGAAACGCAGGTTCTCCAGCGGGGTCAAAATCGCCTTCACTCCCGGCTGATGCCCGAGGTAGAGCAGACTGGCATGGTAAACCTCTCGCTGCCGGTCAATACTTTGCTGCTGCCAGAGTACCTTCCCCTCATCAGCCCGACTGAGCCCGGCGAGAATGCGCAGCAGCGACGTTTTACCCGCGCCGTTAGCCCCTTCAATCTGCACCAGATCCCCCGCGGAAACGGTAAAACTCAGGCCGCTAAACAGCGTCCGGTTATCACGCATACAGGTAAGATTGCTGGCAGCCAACATGGAAAATTCACACATTAAAAACGGGGCATGGATCATATCACAGGCGCTGCATCAGCCGACAAGCAGCCGGATAATTATCCACACCAACTTCAGGTTAATTCACTATTAATACATCAATTTTCGTTAAAAAACGTCGCGATTAAAGCTTTGTTACTCTTCTTGCGGCAAAGCATGGCATTTTCCCCGATTGACTCTTTCACGTCGGCAGCGATAGCAATTCAAAAACTCCGCTACGCTTAACAGGTTACGTACGTGCAACTGGGGGAAATATGAACGACAAGCAAAATGATAAAAACGCTGAAAATGAAGTTGAAAGCGAGGAGAGCGAACAGGGTAAAGAAATTGAGGTGAATGAAGAGGTGCTCCCCTCTCGCGCTGCCGCGGTGCATGAGCAGATACGTCAGGAAGGTGAGAAAGAACTGGAACGAGACGGCATGGCGCTGCTGTTTTCGGCGATTGCCGCCGGGATGTCAATGGGCGCTTCGCTGATGGCGAAGGGGATTTTCCAGGTTAATCTGCACGATGTGCCGGGCGGCTTTCTGCTGGAGAACTTCGGTTACACCTTCGGCTTTATTATTGTGATCATGGCCCGCCAGCAGCTGTTTACCGAGAACACCGTGACGGCGGTGCTACCGGTGATGCAAAAACCCACTGCGGGTAATGCGCTGCTGCTGCTGCGGCTGTGGGGACTGGTGCTGTTCGGCAACCTGATCGGCACTGCGCTGGCGGCGCTGGCATTTGTCCATATGCCGATTTTTGATGAGGCTACCCGCAGCGCGTTTGTCAGCATCAGCCAGAAAGTGATGGAGAATCCGGCGGATGAAATGTTTGCCAATGCCGTGGTTTCCGGATGGATTATCGCCACCATGGTCTGGATGTTTCCTTCGGCCGGGGCCGCTAAAATCTGGGTAATTATCCTGATGACCTGGCTGGTTGCGCTGGGCGATCTGGCCCATATCGTGGTCGGTTCCGTTGAAACCTTCTATCTGGTGTTCAGCGGCAATATCCCGTGGCAGCAGTTTCTCTGGCCGTTTGCCCTCCCCACTCTGGCTGGCAATATCATCGGCGGCACCTTTATTTTTGCACTGCTCAGCCATGCGCAAATCCGCAACGATATGCGTAACAAAGCTAAAGCCGAGGCGGAAGCTAAGGCCAGAAGTGAGCAGCAAGGGCAGCGCAGCCGCAAAGCCGATTGATGGTAAAACGCGCAGTCAGTTGGGTAACCAGTTAATCTGCGGCAGGAATTGCGTTATACTGCCGCAGCTGTCTCCTTAGTTAAATGGATATAACGAGCCCCTCCTAAGGGCTAGTTGCAGGTTCGATTCCTGCAGGGGACACCATTTCACAGCTCGCCCCCCTCCGTAGTAGTTCGCAAAACCCCTTAAATCCCAGGCTTTATCAAAATTACTCGTTCACGATGGTTCGTATACAGCCACACCTTTAAGCGGGTAAAAAAACAAGTAAATAAATTTATCCACCAGAATTTTACTCATGCTCACGGTTAAACAGATCGACGCTGCAAAGCCAGAAGATAAGCCTTAACGTCTTCGGGATGACAATGGCCTGTACCTGTAATTTCCTTAACTGGATAAAAAGATCGTGCAGATGCGCCACAAGAGCATTAATTGGCACTCGCAGACAGCGGCTCAATAGTTGCCGTACATAACCACGCTTAATACCCGAGAAGCGCCGGGAAATGATACAGTATTGGGCTGACTGGATAGACAGCAAGATTTAGTAAGATACGCCGGTTCACACACGGACATCATCAGACTCAAACGTAGCCGTGTCATTCAATGAGTGCGTGACCACCGCGAATAACGCCGTTCCTTCGTTAGCGTAAAATCCCCGTCAAGATGTTTCACCACTTTCCGAGAAAGCGGCTCTGTAGGTGCAAACCGAGGGAGCATGCGCATAACGAATATCCGAAATTTTCCTTCAACATCCGCAATGACCATCGAACCATCAACCGGCTGCTATCAACAATCAGCAATGAATCCGTCATGATGCCTATTTGTGAATAGCCAGAACAGGACTTAATCAGGTATGTCTCAGCCGGGCGCTGGATGCAAAGCTTATCAAGAGAAATCCGTTTCTCTGCATAGTCTGGTACGGGTGATGGCAATCCCATAACGCCCCTAATAAACTGTGTTTATATACAGCACTATTAATCAAGCAGGGAAAATGACCAACCGGTGTTCTGGGGGGAGTATTGTCAGGATGATGATCTTGCGAAAAATTTTTCCACACTAAGCTTTACGAATTCTTGCCATTGTCACGACAGATGGTAGGATCCACCCACTTCAATATTTAAGATAATTCAATGTATAAACTATTCGCCCGATATGCTTCTGTGGGAGTCATTAATACGGCTATCCACTGGATAGTTTTCCTGTTTATTCACTGGCTTTGCGATAATCAGGCTATATCGAACATGTTCGCTTTTTTAGTGGCCGTCACATTCTCATTCTTCGCCAATGCTCGCTTCACATTTAAGGGTGAAGTGACGTCAGGTCGCTACATGATTTATCTTGCGTTTATGGGGGCAATGGCTGCTAGCGTGGGTCAAATGAGTGACAGCCTGGAGCTGCCCTCTATCGTCACCCTGGTGACATTTTCTGTGATAAGTCTGGTAATGGGCTTCTTCTATTCGAAATACATCGTATTCAGGGAGAGAAAATGAAAATTTCACTTGTTGTTCCGGTCTTCAATGAAGAAGACGCAATTCCGATTTTCTACCAGGCGGTGCGCAGTGAACTCGCGAAATATGAAGTAGAGATCGTCTTTGTTAATGACGGCAGCTCAGATAGTACTGAGGCTGTTATTAATTCGCTGGCAGTATCTGATGGGCTCGTAAAGCCAATTTCATTTACGCGCAACTTTGGAAAGGAGCCAGCTCTGTTCGCCGGACTTGAGCATGCAACTGGCGATGCCGTAATTCCGATAGATGTCGACTTGCAGGACCCCATCAGCGTGGTCCCACAGCTCATAGAAAAGTGGCAGGAAGGGGCTGACGTGGTTCTTGCAAAACGGAGTGACCGTTCTTCTGACAGCCACTTAAAGCGAAAGAGTGCCGAGTGGTTCTACCGTCTGCACAACAAAATAAGCACACCTAAAATCGAAGATAACGTGGGTGACTTCCGCCTGATGTCGCGTGCTACTGTTGAGAATATCAAGCTGCTGCCAGAACGAAACCTTTTCATGAAAGGTATCCTTGGATGGGTGGGTGGCCGGGTTGAGGTTGTCGAATACGCCAGAGCAGAGCGTGTGGCCGGAGCAAGTAAGTTCAACGGCTGGAAACTGTGGAACCTGGCGCTGGAGGGTATTACAAGTTTTTCAACATTTCCCCTGCGCATCTGGACGTATATTGGCTTTTTTGTGGCCGCCTTATCATTCCTCTATGGCGTCTGGATGATTATTGACAAAGTCATTTGGGGGAATCCCGTAGCAGGATATCCATCAATTCTGGTTTCGATACTATTCCTTGGTGGCATTCAGCTTATCGGGATTGGTGTACTGGGTGAGTACATTGGGCGTATTTATATTGAGTCGAAAAATCGACCTAGATATATCATTAAAGGTAAAAAATGAATAAAAAAGTTAGCAACAGGGAGATTACGGGCTTTGTGCCTTTTTTCATCGCAATGATGATTCTGGCTTTGCCAATAGTTATTGCAAATCAGTATTATATTGATGATATGGGAAGAGCTATGCGAGGCTTCACGGGGTGGGCCGTCGATGGCAGGCCTCTTGCAGAAGCAATCATGCGAATCTCAGTTATGAATTTAAAGATGGTGGATATATTTCCACTGCCTCTTTTAGCTGGATGTGCATTTGCAGCATATTCGATGCAAGCATTTCAGAAAAAATATCTCAAACCTGGCTTTCTGGCAATGCTAGTTCCCTTAAGCTTGTTGGTAGCCCCATCTACGCCAGAAATACTCTCTTACCGTTTCGATAGTCTAACTATGCTGATATCGATATTTCTACCTCTGCTTTTAATATCAAAGTCCACCAGCAGAATATGGGTGGATTTTCTAGCAGGAACAGTAGTAAGCATGTCGATACTGAGCATATATCAACCGTCTATAAACATTTTTGTAGTATGTGTCATTGCTGAATTTATTCTTAACCTTAACAACAATAAAAAATTATCCAACTGTTTTTTTCAAGCCACTTCCAGAACTATTCAACTTACCGTTGGGACCATCATATATATGGGAATAATACTCCCTTGTACATTCTCTGGCGTGCATAGCAATAGTCACCCGGGAATTACAACTGGGGGAATTACTGAGAGGATAAAAAATAATGCAATTGATTATTATAGCTTCCTTGACTTGAATTTTTTCTCAGGAAAAGAGTGGATTTTCTTTTCTATTTGCTTCCTTGTGATATTTTTATGCATAGCAATACATGCATTTAATTTAATAAAAAAAAGTGAAAAGACTTCTCTTTTTATTCTTGCCTTCTTCATACCACTAATAGCCTGTATGTTTTCCATAGGAACGCTACTTACGCTTGATAAGTCCATTGTGCATTTCTCCAGACTTTACATTGGGGTTGGTGGCTTAACTTTTTTAACTGCATTATGCTTTAACATCCTAAGCTCGAAAATAAATTTCTATAATTTATCCATGATAATTTCCATCCCATTAATTTATATTGTTATTTACACTTACTCATTTGGAGCAGCATCTAAGGCTCAGTGGGATTACACAACCATGCTGATGAGGGATATAAAAACATCCAGTAGGGATATGAAGTTTGACTACTTTGTTTTTAATGGCCCGTATGCTAAATCTCCAATTCTCGTCAACTCTGAAAATAGATATCCTATTTTCAAATTTAATATACCAAACTATTTTTATAACTGGGTATGGCCCTATAAAAGATTCGAGCTTGAGGGGATGAACCTGTATCAGCCACCATCTAAAGAATTACGGATGAAGGCAATTGACAAAAAATGCGAAACAAAACACCGTATTAATGGCAGGTTATATGATTTATATTTATTTGAAAATGTATTAGTTATAGATTTTGCCAAATCTTGCTAAAAAAAGGGCTCCTTACGGAGCCTTTTTCTCTAACTGGTGTAAAATTTAATCACCACCCTTTTTACTATATTACCCTCACCCAAGAGCCAGATGTTTGTACAGGTGTAAACAATGCTAGCCCTGTAATATTATCTGACTTGATAATGCCTGACTCCAGCATTTCTCACCATCGCAGAATAATCAGTATAAACAGAAAAAGACCAGCCCGGGAAAAATATGTTGCCACAGTTAACAATATTGCGTTAGCGATATGATATTCAATTGCTATTGCAGCTCCGCTGACTTTGGAATTGATAATCTGTAATTATTGCTGTGCTGAGAAAATCCACCTGCAGACCCATAACCATAACCCTAAGAAACCACCTGTCCCCCCATCCTAAAAGTTCATTATTTTAAATCAAAATTTTTAGATAATACTGCACCAGTAATAATTCCTGAACTTATCTGACCTGCCGTCAGAATTAGATACAACGCTCAGTGAGTAGTGCCTGTTTGATTACCTTCTAATTTTCTTTTTCTCCAGTCCGCTGCAAATTTAAATGGTATCTGATAATTCTGCGACGAATGTTGACAACACTCGCTATAATTCTGACGCCATGCACGGATGATATCCCCGGCATGGCCCCCCCTTGTTCGTTCAGGCATTCATCGCGAAAGCGTCCGTTAAAACTCTCAATAAATCCATTCTGCGTCGGCTTGCCAGGCTGGATAAGTCGCAGCTCCACGCCATGCTTAAAGACCCAATGATCGATCGCACGGCAGGTAAAATCCGGCCCCTGATCAGTTCTTATCCCCGCCGGATGCTTCTTGAGTCTGGCAATCTCTTCCTCAAGCAACTTCAGGCGATTACCTCAGGCACCTCCACACTGCCATACTTCTTAAGCCATATGTAAAATCTGGCATCAGAAATGGCGTGCTTACGGCAGAGAGCATGGGCCGAAACTCCGGCTTCGGCCTCCCGGAGGATATTGATGATCTGTTCGTCGGAAAACGCTTCTTCGTGGGAATGTCCTCATGTTGCTAATGAAGGCATTACTAACATCACGGTGTGTTAATCAACGAGGAGCAAGTCAAGCATAATATCCATGTTAAATATTGCCACCATCAAAAAAAACCACCTGAGTGGGCTATCAATATTACTTTTGCTGTTCTGATATGCTTCTTTTGACCATTTTCTTTGCGAACTCCAGGTCACTTATATTTGGGTCAACTTTCCTTTGACACTCATTAAATCCCTTAAGTGGACGAGTGTCATCGCTAACTGGCTCACTCGATTGCCCTAAAGCTTGTAAACGCGTCCTTTCAGACTCATCAAGAGCCAGATGTGTAGCATCAACAATGCAAACTGTGTGCTGAATGTCAACCTTGGTAGTCCACTTCACATACCCCAAATAGGTAGCTCCAGCACCCAAAACGAAAGCAATAATTAATTTAAATAAACTCACATTTTTATCCTTCAACAGTGCAACTAGCATTCCAGAGTGAGGAGGATTTTAGCACGTATTTTTTGTTTAGGTCAGGTTAAACCATAAGTACTGTTCATCTATCAGGGTATTAACGTTTAAATATGCAGTAAATTGGCGGCGGAATTTTCCGTTTGTCAAAGCAAAAGGGAATTAAAATGAAAAAACTCGCAGCAATGATGCTAATTACGGTTTGAAGATTACTCTGCGGTCTCTACTAACTAGAGATGACAATTGTCTTTTGATTGTAGAAATTTTTTGCATCATAAACTCTTGACCATTGGCAAAGCCAAGCCTAAACCTCTTCCAAGGAAGATTCCTTGCATGCTATTCCAACCGCGATCTCGACAACTTCTCCACTTGGGACAGTTAGCTCATAACCATTAGGATTGTCTGAATCTGGAGTTGTAAAGCGTTTCAGCAAAAACGCTGACGACGCTGGCGAATACTGTGTGGCTTACATTCTTTCCCGGCAGGAAATCAGTGCATCTCCCACTACAAGCGGCTTAAGCGCAGTAGATATCATTGCCAATATCGACGGCTCACTAAGCATCAGCATTCAGGTCAAAGGGCCAGCATTTTTAGTGGGGAAACGGGTTCGCACTGCTCGTGATGTAGAGATTAAAAGAGGGTCAGATACCCATAAATCAAAAACCCGCCTGACGGCGGGTTATCAATAACTACATCATTCTGATTAATTAAGCGTGATTTTCACACCCGGGCAGACTGCGATCGATAATCAGGTTGCCCTCTGCACGCACGCCGATTTTACCGAACAGAAATGCATGATTCAGTTGAGTGATAACAACGTTACTCAAACCAACTGCACACTGATCTTTCTCAATCGCACGGTCAATAGCCGTTTTGATGTTTGGGAAACCTGTAGGGAAAATGATTACCGGATAGGAATCCTCGGCTGTAACACGAGGACCTGTAACAAATTTATTGCCATTAATGTTGTAATTTTTAGTGCTACCCACAGTGAGGTCAGCGACGCGGATGGAACAACCAGACAGCAACAGTGCACCCAAAGCTACAGCCAAAACTTTTTTCATTTATCAATTTCCTTTTATTGCAATCTGAAACACCTTAACACAAAAAATTTACAAAATTCAAAAATGATCCGTAGAAACATAACCCCCCCTTCACATTGATTAATTATCAGACAATGGTGTTTCAAACTGACAGTTAGTGTGCATTCTTAACGCACCCGCGCGTAAAGAATTCATCCTCACCGGATCATGTTACTCACACCAGTAGTGTTTTACTTAATCTGCCCTGCTGAGCGGATATGATCTGTTCATCTCAAAACAATTAATTGTCCGAATGAAAAGTCAAAATCAGCGCAGCGGTTAAAACGAATCCGCTCAACTGGCCCCTGACTGGGATTATATTCTATGCAGCGCACTTCACCGCCCGTCATGCCCAAGGCGTCCGGAAGTGCTTTTCAGGTCGTCGTTAACCCTATAAACAGTGAGTCAATGTTTCTGCCTGCGGCTGAAAACGTCATTTATGTGGCATGCGCTAATCTGTTTCCCCGATGCTCATCCGGCCTTCCCCCTCGCTTGTCGCGCAGCGCATTGCTTCGGCGCATCACTTGATGTCTGCCGCACGGCTAACGTCGGCCAGAGATCTTCTCCCCTGCCCAGACTAGGTTAAACGGGTAACATCAGTTCATTACGGATGATCGATACGCCAGCAATAAGACGTGAAGTGATTACATTTATCCCGAGCCGATCGGGTTAAAAAACAGAACGACCTGAGACACCCGAGCACCACAATACATCACCAAAGCTTAACTATTGACAGGGTATACAAAACTGCCTTTCTGGTGTGAGACTGGTCACAGTTTTTCAACCAGGTATCCACTTATGTTTACTCGCAGGAAGCTCATTTTTTCCGGTGCGGCGCTGATGGGCATGGCGGTGCTGAATCCGTTGCTATCCCGCGCCGCCACGCTTGCCGCCAGCAGCGACAGCCATCTCTTCTACCAGATTTCCCTGCTGTTAACCGGACGCGCTCGCCTCAGCCCGCTGGTAGCAGAGCGTGCCCTGCACGCGCTGGCGGCAGAAAGCGACCAGTTCGTTGCACGTTTGCGTCAGTTAACCGCTGCACTTCACTCTGCCGATATAACCAGTGCCGATCGACTTAACGGACATAAGCTGATGCAGGGGGTCAGTGGCGACACCATCAAAGCCATCCTCTCTGCATGGTATCTTGGCTATACCGGCACTCCGGTACCGCTGCGTGCCGTCGACAGCACCCGCTTTATAACCTACACCGACGCGCTGATGTATGCCCCGACGCGGGATGCCACCGTCATCCCCTCTTATTCCCGGGGGCAGACTAATTACTGGATCCAGCCACCGGAAACCCTAAAAAAAGATTAACTCTTTTTCTTAACTGTGAGCACGACTATGAGCCAGCAATACGATGCGGATGTGCTTGTCATCGGTTCAGGTGCGCTGGGCAGCAATGCCGCCACCACGCTTGCCCGAATGGGCAAATCGGTGATTATTCTCGAAGCCGGAGTGAAGATCCCCCGGTGGAAAATCGTGGAAAACTTTCGTAATTCGCCGAAAAAAGGCAATTACAACTCGCCTTACCCGAATGAGCCGTGGGCGCATCACTCCTACGACGAGCAGTATATTGAAAACAGCGGTTCATTCGACTTCCGACCGGGCATGCTGAAGCTGGTAGGGGGAACCACCTGGCACTGGGCCTCGGCCTGCTGGCGCTATCTGCCCAATGACATGAAGCTGAATAGTCTGTACGGCGTGGGGCGTGACTGGCCGATAGAGTACAGCGATCTGGAGCCCTATTATCAGAAGGCCGAAGAGGCGCTGGGCGTCTGCGGTAGCGACAGTGACGATCAGAGCGGACAGGGCGGCAGCCACTTCCCGCCGCGCTCGAAGCCCTATCCGATGGAGCCGGAAGGCGAAACTTACCTCTTTCAGCGTTTGAAAAGACGTCTCGGCCCGGCCGGGTTTCGCTTTATTCACGAACCTAACGGCCGCGCTACCCGCCCTTATGATGGCCGCCCGGCGTGCAGTGGTAATAACAACTGTATGCCGGTGTGCCCGATTGGCGCCATGTACAGCGGCGATAAACACGCTCAGCACGCAGAAGATGCAGGGGCGCGCCTGCTGACCGATGCCACCGCGTGGAAGCTGGAAACCGGCCTCCACGGTAAGATCGTTGCGGTGCACGTGCGCAGCTCAAAAGGGATCGATACGCGCCTGACGGCGAAATATTTCATTGTTGCCGCACACGGTCTGGAAACGCCGAAGCTGCTGCTGCTGTCCGATGTGGCTAACAGTTCCGATCAGGTCGGACGCAACCTGATGGATCATACCGGCATGGGGCTGCAGTTCCTCGCTGATGAACCGCTGTGGCCGGGGCGCGGTGCCGTGCAGCAGGGCGGAATTTTCAACTACCGCGACGGCGAGTTTCGCAAAGACCATGCTGCGATCAAGCACACCACGTCTAACCAGGTGCCGAACAGGGCGGTGACCGAGCGGCTGATTGCTCAGGGCCTGACGGGCAAAGCACTCGACGAACAGATCCGTCATCAGGCGGCGCGCTGGGTGGATATCTCAACGGTGTTTGAGATGCTGCCGCACGCCACCAACACCGTGCGTCCGAGCGCCACGCGCAGGGATGCGCTCGGTATTCCCATGCTGACAGTACATTACGAGGTCGATGATTACGTGAAGGCGGGGAAATCCGTGGTTGAGGCCGATTACCGTCGTTTCGTCAGTCTGATGGGAGGCGAAGTGGTGAATGATAATACCGGCTGGCAAAACCGCGATCATCTGATGGGAACGGTGATTATGGGGTCCAATCCGCGAGATTCCGTGGTCAATCATGAATGCCGCAGCTGGGATCACAGCAATCTGTTCCTGGCCACGACCGGCGTGATCCCCGCTTCCGGGGTGATCAACCCTACGCTGACCGGCGTGGCGCTGAGTATCCGACTGGCCGAAATCATCGCGAGGGAAATAGGATGATGAAGTCCCTGATAACCACGCTGCTGCTGATGGCAGCATGCAGCGCGGCGGCGAGCGATCCGCAGCCTGACCCGGCGCTGATTGCGCGGGGCAGATACCTGGCCGTGGCGGCCGACTGTGGTGCCTGTCACCGCCAGACCGTCAGCAACGGCGCGCCCTTTGCCGGTGGCAGCGTTATCGCCTCACCGATGGGGCGCATTGTGGCCAGCAACATTACCCCGTCAAAACAATTTGGCATTGGTAACTACAGCGAGCAGCAGTTTGCCGATGCGCTGCGCAAAGGGATAGCCTCTGACAGCAGCAACCTCTATCCGGCTATGCCGTATACCGCTTACCGGGGAATGACCGATGCAGATACCCACGCCCTGTATGCTTATCTGATGCACGGAGTCGAACCTTACGATCGCGCACCAGCAGAAAATACCGCGCTGGCATTTCCGTTTAATATCCGTCAGCTGATGTGGGGCTGGAACCTGCTGTACCGGGACAATCCGCCGTTTGAACCGCAGTCCGGTCTGAGCGCGCAGCTTAACCGCGGCAAATATCTGGTCGATGTGCTGGCTCACTGCAGCACCTGCCATACGCCTCGCAACATGATGATGGCCGAAGACAACCATCGTTATCTGTCCGGCGGCCCGTTAGAGGGCTGGTATGCACCCAACATCACTCCGGATAAATCAGGCATTGGCGACTGGAGCCAGCAGGATCTGGTGACCTACCTGAAAACCGGCCACCTTGCAGGTAAAGCTCAGGCTGCGGGGCCAATGGGCGAAGCGGTTGAACACAGTTTCCGCTACCTGAAGGATGATGATTTACAGGCGATCGCAGCATGGATCAAGCAGGTTCCTGCACAGTCTGGCCCGCTGGCCCGGGTCGGCTCTGTGCCTGCCCTTGTCGATATCAATGCGACTGTCGGTGGACAGGGTGATCAGGCTTCGCTGGCGAACAGTGTATCCACCGACGGTGCGACACTCTATAGTGCTGCCTGCTCCAGCTGTCACGGGCAGACAGGCGAAGGAACAAAGGATAACTTCTATCCGTCACTGACGCACAACAGTGCGGTATCTGCCGCCACGCCGGACAATCTGGTGATGACGGTGGTTGAGGGTATTCATCGTCAGGGTAGCGATGCGGATGTCAGCATGCCGGCGTTTGCCGCCCAGTTGAACAATGCGCAGATTGCTTCGGTTACCCACTACGTCCGCAGCCACTTTGCCGGTATCAGCCAGCCCGTGACGGCAGAGGACGTGAGCCAGATACGCAACGGTGGAGAACCCCCGTTCATCATGCGCTACAAAAACGGGTTTATGGCTGCTTGCGCACTGCTGCTGGTGCTGATCGTGCTGCTGCGCTGGCGCAGAAAGCGCTGAAGTATGCGGAAAAATGGCCGGCATCTTACTCATTAATGACCCGGATGCCGGAGCAAGCCGCTTGATAAAAATTGATTTAAATCAATATACTTACCTCGACTTTTAGCCACAAAACAGGCGGCGAGAGGCCATTCATGTCGCCAGCCATGCATTTCATTCCCTCTACGCGGCAATTCATGCCCTTTCTGACCGCCAGGGTCGCAGGCGGGCTTAAAATTTCTCCAGTTTAAAGATTCTTAGCATTCCCACTGGGAGAAATACATGAACGCACCAGCATTAAGCAGCAGCGTAAACCGCACCCGTTGGTTAACCCTGACTGGCACCATCATGACTCAGTTTGCCCTCGGATCGGTTTACACCTGGAGCCTGTTCAACAGCCACCTGTCCAGCAAGCTGGATGCACCAATCGGTAAGGTGGCGTTGGCCTTTGGCCTGCTGAGCCTGGGCCTGGCGCTGGCTTCTTCCGTCGCCGGGAAGCTGCAGGATCGTTTCGGCGTCCGTAAGGTCACGCTGTCTGCCGGACTGCTGATGGCCGCCGGGCTGATGCTGACTTCGCAGGCGGACAGCCTGTTTATGCTCTACCTCACTGCGGGCGTTCTGGTCGGCCTGGCAGATGGTGCGGGCTACCTGATCACCCTGTCTAACTGCGTGAAGTGGTTCCCGGAGCGTAAAGGACTGATCTCCGCCTGCTCAATCGGGGCTTATGGGTTGGGCAGCCTGGGCTTTAAATTTATCTGCAGCTACCTGCTCAGCGTCAACAGCCTGGAAACCACCTTTATTATCTGGGGCGGACTGGCGATGGTGTTGATCGTGCTGGGATCGCTGATGATGAAGGATGCGCCGCTGCAGAACGCCTCAGCCCGCCGCAGCACTCAGCCGGTTCGTGATTACACCCTGGCAGAATCCATGCGCCTGCCGCAGTACTGGATGCTGGCGCTGATGTTCCTGACGGCCTGTATGAGCGGTCTGTATGTCATTGGTGTAGCGAAGGATATCGGTGAAAGCCTCGTTCACCTCAGTGCCCAGACTGCTGCCAGCGCGGTAACCATTATTGCTATTGCTAACCTGAGTGGCCGTCTGATACTGGGCATTATGTCAGATAAAGTGGCGCGCATTCGTGTCATCAGCCTGGCGCAGGTGGTCTCTTTGTGTGGCATGAGCATCCTGCTGTTCAGCAACATGAGTGAAACGACTTTCTTTGTTGCCGTAGCCTGTGTCGCCTTCAGCTTTGGCGGAACCATTACCGTTTACCCGTCGCTGGTGAGTGATTTCTTTGGGCTCAATAACCTGACCAAAAACTACGGGGTGATTTATCTCGGCTTCGGTGTCGGTAGCGTGCTTGGCTCGCTGATCGCCTCGCTGTTCGGCGGTTTTATGGTTACCTTCAGCCTGATTATGGCCCTGTTGGTGGTTTCCCTGCTGATGTCGGCGACGATCCGCATGCCAAACGCCAGCGCGGAGCAGAAAAGTGAGTTGCAGCACGCCTGACAGCTGACCAGTTGAGATCAACCGCCGTCCTGACCGACGGCGGTTTTTTTATCGGTGAATAAAACGCGGCTCGGGAAGCCCGGCAACGTTGACCCGGACGGCAAACAGATCGCCGGACTGAGGATACTGCGCCAGTTCTTCGGCGCTACGGTTTTCACGCGAGCTGGTGATATACAGCGTTTTCAGATCGCTGCCGCCAAAAGCCACCATGGTGGGCCAGCGCACCGGCAGCGGGATCTCATCAACGATCTTACCGCTGGCCGGGTCGAGACGAATCACCCGCTGACCGTCAAACATTGCCGACCAGTAAAAACCCTCCGAGTCCACGGCCGCGCCGTCCGGCAAACCACCCTGCTGCTGAATAAAGTGCCTGACCACCTCCCGCTCGCCGGGCTCACCCGCAGCATCAAGCGGATAGCGATACATCATACCATTGGGCGTATCGGTGTGGTACATCCAGCGGCGGTCGGGGGAAAACGCCAGCCCGTTGGAAATTTTGACATC
This sequence comes from uncultured Erwinia sp., assembly GCA_913775305.1. Classification (GTDB taxonomy): domain Bacteria; phylum Pseudomonadota; class Gammaproteobacteria; order Enterobacterales; family Enterobacteriaceae; genus Erwinia. The sequence goes on from CAJYIY010000082.1 coordinate 51,473, forward strand.
CTGCGCCTTTACCTTCAGCGCCAGGTTCTCATCCACGCGGCAGAGTTTCCCGCCGTTACGATCCTGAGGCTCCCACAGGCTGCCGCACCAGAAGCGACCAAAGGGATCGACACGGCCATCGTTAAAGCGGCTCAGCGCCGCCTCTCCCGGATTGTCCGCGATTCGCTGAACGATGTTTCCTTGCTCATCCAGGAAATACACTCCGCTACGCAGTGCGGCAATCAGCCCGCCTTCCGCGCGCAGGCCGATGCAGCCGATATCTTCCGCCACCGGCCAGACCTGATGTTCGCCGCTTAACGGGTCGAAACGATGCAGCGCAGGCGCGAGGATATCGACAAACCAGAGCACCTGATGCTGCGTATCCCACAGCGGGCACTCACCCAGTTCGGCCTGCACGCGCAGGACGTTGGCAACCTGATAGCTCATTTCCACTCCTTCCCGCTCATCTCTGTTATCGCCCACTTAGTCAGAAATAATAAAGTCACTCACTCTACACTGTCAGCGGGCAAAGCCTGCACACAGCAAGATAACAATAAAGAAAGTGGTTATTTTTAATAAATTTCGGGCGGAAATTCATCCGCCCATTTTTTTAGCTTTTAATACTGTAATTGCACTGATACCAGGCTTTCATCAGCCCGGGTACGTGACTCTCCTGCGGAGAGAGGGCTTCAACTTTATCAAACCCCCTTTCGGTGCAGTAACGCTCAATATCTTGAGCCAGCGCCGCTTTATCCACTTTGGTTGGATTAAAACGGTACTGCACGGTATTGACCGCCGGATCTTCATCCACTTTTTCAAAGGCACCGGGCTTACTGGATGTGCATCCCACCAGCAGCATTGTGGCCACTAAGGCCGTCATTGTTGTTTTCATCATGGCTTTTTCCTCCGGCCAGCATAATAACAACCTCGCCTCCGGGGACTATCAGACTACGGCGCATTTGCATTTTTTTACTCAGCGGTAGGTCGTATCACTCACAGAGCTCAGCGCAGAAATGCCATGGTTTTACCGATTGAATCAATATGGGGAGACGTCTGGCGTTATTAGCCGTTCAATGCGATGCTTATTCACAGACAACGCGAATGTCTGAACCACACCAGGTTTTTATTGTTATATCATTAAATTAAATAATGAATTATGCCCGCGGCGAGCGGGCTTTTTTTCAGGATTAATTACCTGTTCCACTAATTATTATACGCAAAACGTTGGCTGAATCTTTATCCGCAAGTGCCAGCACAGACTGATAAAGATCGATAGTCATGTCGCAGAGTTTGCTCTCGTCCACGCCAGGTTCTGCCGGGGTGTTCAGAGTTTGTAAGTCACTGCCCCATTTGCCATACAGCTTTTTCACTACTGACTGAAGCTGCTTTCGGCCGTGCGGCAGGTCCACCGTACGATCGCCACCACGGCTGTTGGCTAACAGCCTGTCCATCGTCTGCATTTCGCTCTCGATTAGCGACGGCGGCAGCAGCTCTGCAATATCCACGCCTCCCCTGACCTGCGGGAAAAGGAAGCGGAAACAGCGATCCGCGCTCTGCTGGCGCAGCTGCTTCATCTCCTCCAGCGAAATTTTCATGTAGCCGATGAGATCCTCGTCCGCAGCCGTGTTTATCCGCTGATTGAGCAACTCAGCGGCCAGCGGGCGCAGACGGTCAAACGCCTGCTGTTCAGCCAGTCCGGCCTGCAGCGCATTCTGCAACTTATCGCTGGCCTGCCTGTACAGTGCGGGCTGCTGTATTTTGATGGTACGCCATACCGGCAGCGTAGCCAGCTTTTGCCGGGCGGCCTCCAGCCGGGCTGTTTCCGCCTGCTGCGGTGCCAGCCAGCGAAAGTAGTAGAGGTTGCCCGCCACCAGCGGGAGGATCAGCAGCAGCAGCGCGGCTATCTTCCCCAGGCTGCCGCGCTTCACCAGTAGCGCAATCACCACCAGCCAGACCAGGGCAATCGCTGAAGAAATCATGACGGGTTGAGACATTAAAACGGTTTTCCTGATGCAGTCAGGCCGGCCAGCGGCCTGAAGTAAACGGGCTTAATCAGCCCGAACGTCGACTAATACCGGACAGCTGGCGCGTTCAATGACCGAAGCGCTGCATGAACCTTTCAGCAGGCGGTTAAATGAAGAGAGGTGCCGCCGCCCCATGATAATCATTGCGGCGTTCAGCGAATTAGCCTGAGCCACAATGGTTTCTGCCGATTCACCGGCAATCACCCGCCCGCGAGCCGTCACGCCGGATTTTTGCAGCTCTGACAGCGCGTTGCGCACCACCGCTTCGGCGGTGTTTTGTTCGTCCAGCGCCATGCCAAAATCACCGGGATCTTCCCCGGCTTCAATCTCAAACGGCCCGGAGGAGGCGTAGCTGACGTCAATACAGCACAGCACCACCACCTCCGCCCGCTGCGCCAGCGCCTGTTCCGCGGCCAGAGCCACTACTTTGCGAGCTATATCAGAATTATCAACGGCGACTAAAAGCGTTTTCATGGCTTTCTCCTGTTAATCACGCAATGCCACTTTGCCAATTTCATCAACCATCCCGAGTTTACATTTAAGGATTTCCTGACGGTAACGATCTTCAAATTTTTCAAAACGGGGAGTGGGAACCAGAAGACTGATGGAGAAACGTCCCAGAATGGTATCGATAGCCACCGCCATCGTCGATACGCCCTCCAGCGTTTCACCCCGGTCATAGGCCAGACCGGTACGACGAATTTCCGTTAAGTGCGCCAGCAGCGCCGGAAAATCACGCACGGTCAGATCGGTGATGGCCTGATAGGCTTCGCCGAGCAGCTCCCGGGCGGCATCATCGCTGTCCAGCGCCAGCAGCGCACGCCCACCGGAGGTGCTGTAGAGCGGCAGATTCATCCCGATGCGCGGCACGACGCGCAGTTCACGCTCTGCCACCACATAATGCACTATCGCCAGCTGTAAACCGCTGGCCCTGCCCAGCGACACCGTTTCGCCCGTTGCCTGACACAGCGCCTGAAGCCAGGGCTGCGCAATCGCCACCACATCGGTATGCACATTGGCAATCAGCCGCAGCAGAGCCGGGCCGAGCCGCACACCGCCTGCGCTGCCCTGGCTGCGAACTAACTGTACGGAGTCCAGTGCAGCAACGATGCGCTGTACGGTGGAACGCGGAAGATCGACCGCCAGCGCAATTTCCCCGAGGCTCATCCCATCAGGCTTTGCGCCAAGCGCATCCAGAATTTTTGCCGCCCGAGTGATGACCTGAATGCCACCGGTCTTTTCTTCATCGTGCGGTGTTACGGTTTCAGACATAGCGATTCTCTTTCCTTGCTGTCGGGGGTTACTGTAGCACTTTTTCGTCCGGTTCGGCACGATGCATCGCATTGCAATACACTGCATCAGAAGGTAATATCGGCGCCGTTGTATCACGATGCAATACACTGCACCGATAATAATTCTATTGGAGTTCCTGCTATGAACAGCTCGCCGGTGGCGATGCCACCGCCGCATCCTTTTACCCTGCGCCTGGCTCTCGGGCTCATTGGGGTGCTGATTGCCACGCTCAGTTCCGGCCTTAACGATCGCGTGACCGATCTGGCGCTGGCGGATATCCGTGCGGCGACGGGCATCGACTACGATACCGGCAGTTGGATCACCTCAGCCTACCAGGCCGCTGAGGTCGCCGCGATGATGATTGCTCCGTGGCTGGCGGTCACCTTTTCACTGCGGCGTTTTACCCTGGCCGTTGCAGCAGGATTTGCCGGTCTGGCGGTGGTGCAGCCATTGGTTTCAGATCCGGGTCTGTTTATTGCTATCCGGATGATTCAGGGTCTGTTCGGCGGTGCGCTGCCGCCAATGCTGATGACCGTGGCGCTGCGTTTTTTGCCCCCGCCCGTCAAGCTTTACGGACTGGCAGCTTATGCGATGACCGCCACCTTTGGTCCCAATATGGCCGCCTCCCTCGCTGCCTTCTGGACCGATTCGGTCGGCTGGCAGTTTGCCTTCTGGCAGGTGATCCCCCCCTGCCTGATCGCTGCCCTGCTGATCGGCTGGGGAATACCGCAGGATCCACTTCGCCTGGAGCGCTTCCGTCAGATCGATGCCTTCGGGATGCTGACCGGATGCAGCGGTATGGCACTGCTGATCCTGGCGTTAACCCAGGGGGAAAGACTGGCGTGGTTTCAGTCGCCGCTGATTGCCGGCATGTTGCTGGCATCCGCCGCGCTGCTGATAACCTTCTTGATTAACGAGTGGTATCACCCGCTGCCGCTGTTTAAATTGCAGATGCTGCAACGTAAAAATCTGACCCACGGCCTGCTGGTTCTGGCGGGAATACTGATGGTGTCGCTTTCCGGCTCCGCGCTGCCGTCTGCTTACTTCGCACAGATTGAGGGTTTTCGCACCGCACAGTTTGCCCCGCTGGCGCTGGCCATCGGTCTGCCGCAGTTGGCGATCGCCCCGCTTGTTGCCGCGCTGCTGAATTTTCGCCAGATTGACTGCCGGTGGGTCCTTGCCGTCGGAGCCGGGCTGATGATCGCTTCCTGCCTGCTGGGTATGCAGTTAACCGATGAGTGGGCGCGACAGAATTTCTGGCTGATCCAGGTGCTACAGGCCTTTGGCCAGCCGATGCTGATCCTGCCAGTGCTGATGAGCGCCACCAGCGTGGTGATGCCGCCGGAAGGACCGTTTGCCTCGGCAATGTTTAATACCGTGCGCGGCTTTTCCAGCGTTGCCGCCGGTAGCCTGGTCGAGAACTTTCTCAGCCATCGCGAGAAGTTCCACTCTCATGTCCTGGTCGATAACCTGGGCAACCGTCCCTGGCTGCTTACGGCAGAGAGCAGCAGTACGGCCTCCGGCCTTCAGCCGCTGCTGGCAGATGGCTCGGCCAGCTCCACGGAAAATCTCAGCCATTTCAGTACTCTGGTCAGGCATCAGGCGACGATCCTCAGCATCAGCGATACCTATCAGTTAATTATTGGTTTTGCGCTGCTGCTGGTGCTGCTGACCGTCTGGCTGCCTAAACGCGTCTGGCCGCCGCAAACCCTGATTCATTCTGCTTTGCAAACGACGAGAACAACATTATGAGTTTCACACCTGCAAAACGTACCTCTCTGCTGGCGCTGCTGCTGCTGGCTCTCTCAGGGATGGCCTTTTTTATCTGGTCGGAAATTGGAAGCCACGACTATCGCACCAACGATGCGGTGGTCACTGCCGACTATACGCTGGTTGCACCGAAAATTTCCGGCTATATCCGCCAGGTTAACGTGGCGGATAACCAGCAGGTTAAGGCCGGTGACGTACTGGCAACCATTGACGACCGCGATTTCCGTGTGGCGCTGGAGACGGCGCGGGCGAACTTACAGATCAGTGAGGCCCGGCTGAGCAGCGCTCAGGCACAGCTCGATCAGCAGCAGGCGACTATCGCGCAGAACGAAGCCGCGGTCAGCGCCAGCCAGGCCTCGTTGAGCTACGCCGGGCACAACGCTGAACGTTACCGTCAGCTGCTGAAAAGCGGCACGGCAACCGCCGATGAGCAGCAGAAATCCACCTCAACCATGCTGAGCGCCGCAGCACAGGTTAAACAGAGCCAGGCTGCCGTACTGGCCGCCCGCAAACAGGTTCCGGTACTGCAGGCCAACGTACGTCAGGCTGAAGCCGATATTGCCGCCTCTAAAGCCAGCGTCGATCAGGCCGAGCTGAATCTTTCCTACACCCGGATTACTGCGCCGATTTCCGGTACGGTGGGCCAGCGTTCGCTGCGTGAAGGGGCGTGGGTCTCTGCCGGTACACGTCTGCTGGCGGTGGTTCCCCTGCAGCAGAGCTACGTGCTGGCAAACTTTCTGGAAACGCAGCTGGCGCATGTCAGCATCGGCCAGCCGGTCAGCATCACCGTTGACGCCCTGCCCGGGGTGACGCTGCACGGCCACGTCGACAGCATTGCGCCAGCAACAGGCTCCACTTTTGCGGCGATAAGCGCGGACAACGCCACCGGCAACTACACCAAAGTGGTTCAGCGGCTGCCGGTGAAAATCATACTGGAGAGAGAGCAGCCGGAGCTGGCTCGTCTTCGGGTGGGAATGTCGGTGATTCCTGAATTAAAAATGCGCTAAATGTGAGAAAAGTCTCAGCACAATCACCTTTATTTTGCCAGGCAATGCGGGTAAATTAGCGATCGATCCTGCCGTGGGCTGCCCACGGCGACCCTGCCTCAGCGCGCCCGGCATTAATTAAGTCCGCCTGAGGTTGATTCTGTTCGCGTTACGCTGGTCCGGGATCGCCGAAGCCGTAACCGCTCAGAGGAGTTGTTCGTGAAATACGCGTTGATGGGGATCTCGTTTATCCTGCTACTTTGGGTCGGCACCTTTTATCTGATGCTGTAAAGCTTCCCGAAAAGTGGGTCAGGCCGGCCTGACCCAGCCTGACTCAGCTCGCTGTCAGAGCGTTTCCGCGCTACCTTTCGCGGCAGAGGGTAATATCCCCTCTGCCCGGAACATCGTTTTAATCCCTCTCACCGCCTGGCGAATACGATCGCTGTTTTCAATCAGCGCGAAGCGCACGTGAGTGTCACCGTAGTCGCCAAAGCCAATCCCCGGCGAAACGCAGACTTTGGCTTCCTGCAGCAGCAGTTTGGCAAACTCCAGCGAGCCAAGGTGCGCATACCGATCGGGAATTTTGGCCCAGACGTACATTGAGGCTTTAGGATTGTCGACCATCCATCCCGCTTCATGCAGCCCTTTCACCAGCACATCGCGGCGGCGCTTGTACTGCTCGGCGATATCACGCACGCACTGCTGATCGCCCTCCAGAGCGGCAATCGCCGCCACCTGTAGCGGAGTAAAGGTGCCGTAGTCGTGATAGCTTTTAATCCGTGCCAGAGCGGCAACCAGATCTTTATTACCCACCATAAAGCCGATACGCCAGCCGGCCATATTGTAGCTTTTTGACAGGGTGAAGAACTCTACCGCCACGTCACGCGCGCCCGGCACTTCCATAATCGACGGAGCTTTCCAGCCGTCATAGACAATATCGGCATAGGCCAGGTCATGTACCACCAGGACGTTGTACTGCTTCGCCAGCGCAATGACGCGCTCAAAGAAGTCCAGCTCCACGCACTGGGCGGTTGGATTGGACGGGAAGCCCAGAATCATCATTTTAGGCTTGGGGTAGCTTTCGCGGATGGCACGCTCGAGTTCGTTAAAGAAATCGACGCCCGCCACCAGCGGAACGGAACGCACCTGGGCACCGGCGATGACCGCGCCGTAAATATGAATAGGGTAACTGGGATTGGGCACCAGCACCGTATCACCGTGATCGAGCGTTGCCAGCATCAGGTGCGCCAGCCCCTCTTTCGAGCCAATGGTGACAATGGCTTCCGATTCCGGATCGATTTCAACCTGATAACGATCGGCGTACCAGCGGGAAATCGCCCGGCGCAGACGCGGAATGCCGCGTGAGGTGGAGTAGCCGTGGGTATCTTCGCGCTGGGCAACGGTGCAGAGTTTCTCTACGATATGCGGTGGCGTAGGGCCATCGGGGTTGCCCATGCTGAAATCAATAATATCTTCGCCACGACGGCGTGCGGCCATCTTCAGTTCCGCGGTGATGTTGAACACATAGGGAGGAAGGCGTTCTATACGGGAGAAACGACGGGGTGAACTGTTATCAGCCATAGGATTTTGCTCGCTTACGTTAGCGCCCGGACCGTCCGAGCGACGCCGGCCACTGCGGTGGCCGTACAACGAACATAGCGCACTCATCCAACAGCTGTCGATAGCACGGATAACATTTTTTATGCCCGCGGATTAACGCGCCCAAACAGCCAGTCATTCACCCACTGTCCGCGCAGCAGATAATTATCCCGCAGCGTGCCTTCCAGCTCGAAGCCGTTCTTTTCCAGTACCCGGCGAGACGCCCAGTTGCCCTCCACCACCTGCGCCTTCAGCTTGTGGAATTCACATTCATTGAACAAATAGTCGCTGAGCGCGGCCAGCGCCTCGCTGCCGTAGCCGCGGCCAAAATGGGTGCTGAGCAGCGAATAGCCGACCTCGGCCTGCCGATACGGCACCCATTCAGCGTTGGTGCCGATCAGCCCCACCGCCTCCCCCCCCGCTTTGCACCGAACCACCAGGCACAGCATATGAAAACTGGTGATCTGCCAGGGAGCCAGACGATCCTGAAAGCGCTGACGGATGTCCGCCAGCTGCGGCACCGCGCTGATAAAGCGCATGCTGACTTCATCACTGTGCACCTGTAAAAACAGCTGCCAGTCTTCCGGCTGGAGCCGGGTGAGAATCAATCGCTCGGTAATCAGTTGCATAGCTGTCTCACACACGGGGGCGTTCCCCCTGCCAGCGTGACCTGTCATGTGGTTTGAGGGAGTTGCCGTCAGTGACGTTAGGGGATTAATTTATGTCACCCGGGCCATCATAAACATCGTCTTGCTCAATATTTTCCTGTTAATCTGTTAAACGCAGCCTAATCTGCCGCAGGCATAGCGCATCAGCCCGCCTTTTCTTATCATAGTGGCATTGCCACCCGTCAGCCGAGATGCCCGTGCATTCCATGTTTGAAATGTTGCTCGCCGTATTTGACCGCGCAGCGCTGATGCTGATCAGTCTGTTTTTTATCACCCGCACCCGCCATTTTCGCCAGCTGTTGCAGAAGGATGAGCACTCGCGCCAGGAGCTGGTAGCCGTAACGGCCATCTTCTCGCTGTTTGCTCTGTTCAGCACATGGACCGGGATTAACGTCGAAGGCTCGCTGGTTAACGTGCGCACTATTGCGATTATGTCTGGCGGGATCCTGTTTGGTCCCTGGGTGGGCATTACCACCGGCATCATCGCCGGAGTACACCGTTTTCTGATTGATATTCACGGCGTGTCATCGGTGCCCTGCCTGATCACCAGCATCGCGGCCGGTGTCGCCTCCGGCTGGATTAACCTGAAGGTGGTCAAAGAGAAACGCTGGAGCGCGGGGATCGTCGGCGGCATGCTGTGCGAATTGCTGACCATGCTGCTGATTATCCTCTGGGCTTCACCGACCTCGTTAGGAATGGATATCGTGTCTGAAATCGCCATTCCGATGATCCTCGGTGCCAGCAGCATTGGCCTTATCGTGCTGCTGGTGCAAAGCGTGGAGGGGGAAAAGGAAGCCAGCGCGGCGCGTCAGGCCAAGCTGGCGCTGGATATTGCCAATAAAACCCTGCCGCTGTTTCGCCAGATCAACAGCCACTCCCTGCGTCAGGTGTGCGAAATCATTCGCAGCGATATCAAAGCGGACGCCGTGGCGATCACCGACAAACATCAAATTATGGCTTACGTGGGCTTCGGTGAGGAGAACTACTACAACGGCGATGACGGCATCAGCCCGACCACCTCGGCGGCGATTGCCGAGGGTAAAATTATCATCAAAAATAATGATGAGGCCCATCGCACGCCGGAAATCCATTCAATGATTGTGATCCCGCTGTGGGAGAAAGGAGAAGTCACCGGCACGCTGAAGATTTACTACTGCCATGCACACCGCATTACCTCGTCGCTGAAGGAGATGGCGATTGGCCTGTCGCAGATCATTTCCACCCAGCTTGAAGTGTCACGTGCCGAACAGCTGCGGGAGATGGCCAACAAAGCCGAGCTGAGGGCGCTGCAGAGCAAGATTAATCCCCACTTTCTGTTCAATGCGCTCAACGCCATTTCCTCCTCTATCCGACTGAACCCGGATACGGCGCGGCAGCTGATCACCAACCTGTCGCGCTATCTGCGCTACAACCTTGAACTGAACGACGACGAGATTATCGATATCAAAAAAGAGCTGTATCAGGTGAAAGACTACATCGCTATTGAGCAGGCACGATTTGGCGATAAGCTGACGGTTATCTACGATATTCAGGATGATGTCAGCTGTTCACTGCCGAGCCTGCTGATCCAGCCGCTGATAGAAAATGCGATTGTTCACGGTATTCATCCCTGCCGGGGCAAGGGCGTGGTGACGCTGAGTATTCAGGATCGGGGCGATCGCGTGCGTATTGCGGTTCGCGACACCGGCAACGGCATTGCCGAAGAGGTTATTGCCCGGGTGGAAAATAATGAGATGCCGGGGAATAAAATCGGCCTGCTCAACGTTCACCATCGGGTCAGGCTACTGTATGGTGAAGGCCTGCATATCCATCGCCTGAATCCGGGCACGGAAATCTCTTTCTGCATCAGTAAAAATGGGGCACCGCTGCCGGAAAACCAGCGTATTTCGCTGTCGGTATAATATTTGTAAACCGGGAAAACGTTGTGAAAGCGATTATTGTTGAAGATGAGTTTCTGGCCCAACAGGAGCTGAGCTGGCTTATCCGCCAGCACAGCCAGATTGTCATTGAAGCGATTTTTGATGACGGGCTGGACGTGTTGAAATATCTGCAAAGCCATCAGGTGGACGTGATATTTCTTGATATTAATATTCCCTCGCTGGACGGCATGCTGCTGGCGCAAAACATCAGCAAGTTCGCCAGTAAGCCGCTGATCGTGTTTATTACCGCCTGTAAAGAGCACGCCGTGGACGCCTTCGAGCTGGAAGCATTCGACTATATCCTTAAGCCGTATCACGAAATGCGCATCGTGACCCTGCTGCGCAAGCTGGAAAACCACGTCCGACAGGATCAGACACAGAATAATGCCCCGCCCCGCCCGGCTTCCCACAGCATCAATCTGGTAAAAGACGAGCGCATTATCGTTACCGATATCAACGATATTTATTATGCCGAAGCGCACGAAAAGCTGACGTTTGTTTATACCCGGCGGGAAGAGTTTGTCATGTCGATGAACATGACCGAGTTTTGCAGTCGTCTGCCGGAGGAGTACTTCTTCCGCTGTCACCGCTCTTACTGCGTTAACCTCAGTAAGATCCGCGAGATCGAGCCCTGGTTCAACAATACCTATATTCTCAAGCTGCGCGACCTGGAATTTCAGGTGCCGGTAAGCCGGAGCAAGGTGAAGGCGTTTCGCCAGCTGATGCGCCTGTGATCGCGCGTCAGCTGGCGGAAGGGTTTCGCGTTACAGTACCTGGCCCAGTGTCTGACGCAGATGGGCACCGGCACCCAGCAGGCCTGGCTGATCGTGGGTGATCAGATAAACCGGGATATCACTGACGTACTCTTTAAAGCGCCCTTTATCTTCAAAGGCAGCGCGGAAGCCGGACGCTTTAAAGAAGTCGAGGAAGCGCGGCACGATACCCCCGGCAATATACACGCCGCCGAAGGTGCCGAGATTCAGTGCCAGATTGCCGCCAAAGCGCCCCATAATCACGCAGAACATCGACAGCGCACGGCGGCAGTCGGTGCAGCTGTCGGCCAGCGCACGTTCGGTGACATCGCGCGGTTTCAGCGCTTCCGGCACGCGGCCATCTGATTTCACTATGGCGCGATAAAGATTCACCAGTCCGCCACCGGAGAGAATTCGCTCGGCGGAAACGTGTCCCAGCTCAGCACGGAGCACTTCGAGGATCTGATCTTCCTCTTCGCTGTTTGCCGCGAAGTCCACGTGACCGCCCTCGCCCGGCAGGCTGACCCAGCGCTTATCCACATGCACCAGGTGAGAAACGCCCAGTCCGGTCCCGGCGCCATAAATGGCAATCGGCTTATCTTTCACCGGCGTCTTCCCGCCAAACTGAAGCAGGTGCGCTTCCTGTAGCATCGGTACCGCCATCGATACGGCGGTAAAATCGTTGATAATTTCCAGATGCTTCAGCCCGAGGTTGGCTTTCATCTCACGGGTGGAAAATGCCCAGTCGTGATTGGTCATTTCAACCCGATCGCCTGTGATGGGGCAGGCGATGGCAATACAGGCATCGTGAATTTCCTGCTGCTGTTCATCAAGCCAGGTGCGGATCACCGCTTCCAGACTGTCATAGTCCGAAGTGGAGAACGTTTTGGCCTGTGAGATGGCACCGCTTTCAAGATGACAGAGTGCCAGGCGTGCATTAGTGCCACCGACATCACCTACCAAAGCATACTGGGTCATTATGGTTTTGCTCCGCTTAGTCAAGTGGATACACTATAAATTTCCACTGCGAAAACAACAACGCTCACCGGGCAGAAAGGTGAGCGATTGAGACTAAAATCCGTTCTTTCGGAATAATTCAGTTAATTGACTGAATAAAATGGCTGCATTCGTCGGCGTTACCGGCTGTTGCGTTCGTGCAGTGAACGGGTTACCGCCGCCAGCAGCGGAGGAATATCGTGCTGCGGCAGCACCACTTCCACCAGCGACAAACGCGGGCTGTCTGCTGCCAGCTGCATCACCTCCTCCAGCTGTACTGTCTCGGTTACGCGCCAGCTCTCGGCGGGATTATCCAGACTCAGTGCCTGGGTCAGCTGCGTCCAGTTCCATTGCGCAATGTCGTTATAGCGCTGTTCGGGCCCGTGGATCGCCCGTTCCACCGTGTAGCCATCGTTGTTGAGCAGGAAGATAACGGGATGCTGGCCATCGCGCAGCATGGTTCCCAGCTCCTGCACCGTCAGCTGTGCCGAACCGTCACCGATAATCAGGATCACCCGACGTTCAGGCTCAGCTATACCGGCACCAAAGGCCGCTGGCAGCGTGTAGCCAATCGATCCCCACAGCGTTTGCACCAGCAGCCGGGTATTTTCCGGCAGCCGCAGTGCGGCAATTCCAAAAGCAGCGGTTCCCTGATCGGCCAGCACAATGTCACCGGGGCGCAGGAACGTCTGCATGGCCTGCCAGAAACTGCTTTGCGTGAGTGAATCCGAACGCGCCGCTTCCAGCGCGGGCGGTGGAACAATGTGCTGTCTCCAGCCGCTACCGTGCCGCCGGGCCAGCCGGTGCAGCACCTCCAGCGCCGCCGCCATCGGCACCTCCGGGAAATACTGGTCCCCCACCCGGCACGCGGTCAGACCAACATCGATGTTTTTACTGCTGTCAATCTGCTGGGTGAATCCGGCAGTCACCGTATCGGTGAATTTCACACCAATGGTAATGATGACCTCACTCTGCTCGATCGCTTCACGGGTGACGGGCGCACTGGAAGCACCGGCATAGGTTCCGGCAAAGCCATACAGGTTTTCCGGCACCACGCTTTTACCCATCAGCAGGGTGGCATAGGGCATCGGCACCTCCCGAAGCCAGGTCGTCAGCCTTTCCTGCTGCCGCATACGGTCAGCCAGGAAGTCAACCAGCATCGCTGCGCTGCGGGCGCCGGACAGCAGCTGTTCTGCGGCGTCAGCAAAAGCCGCCAGGTGGCGCTGGTCGCTGCCGGTGCTCAGATCCAGCGGAGAAGACGGCGGTGCCAGCGGGCTTGCCGCCACGTTGGTGGCCAGTAGCAAATAGACCGGACGATGCTCGATCAGCGCGCAGCGCAGCAGCCGGTCAATTTCCGCCGCGGCGTTATCTGCGGTCAGCACGCTGCTGGCCACCGAGATTTCCTGATGCATACGTAAAAAATGCCGAAAATCCCCATCGCCCAGCGTGTGGTGAAGCAGTTCAGCCTGATGCTGCGAGGCCTGCGACGGTGCACCCACAATATGCACCACCGGCAGATACTCCGCATAGCTGCCTGCCACGCCGTTGATGGCACTGAGCTCTCCCACGCCAAAGGTAGTGAGCAGGGCGGCAGCCCCTCGGCAGCGGGCGTAGCCATCGGCGGCGTAGGCGGCGTTGAGCTCATTGGCACAGCCAACCCACGCAAGTCGGGGATGGGCGATGACGCTATCGAGAAATTGCAGATTGTAGTCACCCGGCACACCAAACAGATGGTCAATGCCCGTTTCATTCAAACGTTCAAGCAGGTAATCACCGACGGTATAGCTGTTCATCACTCAAACTCCTCTGGAGGGCATGAGTTGAGTATTGGTGATATTTTTCACCCCGTTAGCAGAAACGCGGCGGCAGGATGTCAACAGAACGTTACGCTAAAAATATCGCTGAGTTGCGATCGGTGACGCTATTTTAATGAATGTAAGCGTATACATTAATAGATAATGTCGTTATTTAGCTTCTACACCGACGGGATCTTTTTATGTTTTATCAGGCAGATAAACAGCGTTATCAGAACATGACCTATCACCGCTGTGGCCGGAGCGGCCTGAAACTTCCGGCGATTTCTCTGGGGCTGTGGCACAATTTTGGCGACAGCACGCGGATTGACGTGAGCCGTGACCTGCTGCGCCATGCGTTTGATAACGGTATCACTCATTTCGATCTCGCCAATAATTATGGCCCACCGCCGGGATCTGCCGAAGCGCATTTTGGCCGCATCCTGCGGGAAGATTTTCGTCCGTGGCGCGATGAGCTGATTATTTCCAGTAAGGCGGGTTACACCATGTGGCCGGGCCCTTACGGCGACTGGGGATCGCGGAAGTATCTGATTTCCAGCCTCGATCAGAGCCTGAAGCGTATGGGCCTGGAATATGTTGATATCTTCTATCACCATCGCCCGGATCCGGAAACTCCGCTGGAGGAGACAATGACCGCCCTCGACCATCTGGTGCGCCGTGGGAAAACGCTTTACGTCGGTCTGTCAAACTATCCGGCAGCGCTGGCGGCTGAAGCGATGGCGATACTGAAAGATTTGGGTACACCCTGCCTTATCCATCAGCCGAAATATTCCCTGTTCGAACGCGCACCGGAGGCGGGCCTGCTGGATGTGCTGTCCGAACAGGGCGCAGGCTGTATCGCATTTTCACCGCTGGCCGGTGGCATGCTGACCGATCGCTATCTGAACGGCATTCCCGAGGGTTCACGTGCCGCCAGCGACAGTCGCTTCCTGACGGCTGCACAGCTGACTGCCGGAAAGATGGATCAGGTGCGGCAGTTGAATGCGCTGGCGCTACAGCGCGGACAGAAGCTGTCGCAGATGGCGCTGGCCTGGGTGCTGCGCGGCGGCAGCGTCACCTCCGTACTGATCGGTGCCAGCAAAACCAGCCAGATTGATGATGCGCTCGGGATGCTGAATCACCGCGACTTTAGCGCGGAAGAACTGGCACAGATTGAATCGATTGTTGGCTGACTGTCTCAGCCGTTTCCTGGCAGAGTCAGGCGTGACGCCAGTTTCCTCCCGCTTCAGGTTACCCCGCCTGAAACGGGATACCTGACGCCGTAAGCCTGCTGCTCTGTGAAAGACCAGCGCGTATTGATCTCTCAATATTCCTGTTCTTCGGCTCATTAAGACGCTGACACGGACGATCGGGATAAATGGCGTTCCACTCTGCTCCAGAAAATTCCCAAATCAACATGTTGAGTCGTATTTCAGACTTCGCCCGTCGTCACGCCCTGTTTCCGTCCCTATTCTGCTGATATGGCGGGGAAGTAAACCGCTAATAAGGAGAAAATATGAAACGCTTATTGTTGATTGCCGCGTTACTGGCATGTTTATCACCGCTGGCTCTGCACACGGCACGGGCAGAAGGCGCAAGTATCACTCTGGCGCCGGGCATTACTCTGCATCTGGGCGATCGCGACGATCGGGGACGCTACTGGGATGGTGGCCGCTGGCGCGACGATCGCTGGTGGCGCAATAACTACCGCTATCATGAAGGGCGCTGGTGGCGACACGAACAGTGGCGGCGTCATCAGGAGATGCGACGTCACCACGAGTGGGAGAAGGCGCACCGCTGGCGTGAGCGG
>CAJYIY010000083.1 GCA_913775305.1 uncultured Erwinia sp.
CCTATACCTCCACCTATTAGAAGTTGGAAGCCACGACTACCAAATACACCGGATCGAAGAGAACCCCTATACCATCTTGAAAAAATAGGGTAGGAGGATTATATCCAGGCCAGCCAGACCGGCAGCATGCCCTTGAGAACATCAAAAACCAGCACCGTCACCGCCGCCCCTTTGCCGCCTAAGCGCAGTACGTTGGTGGCACCTGGGTTACCCGATCCATTTTGGCGTGGGTCCGGTAATCCGAACAGCCGGCACACCAAAATCGCACTGGAGATAGAACCACACAGATACGCGAAAATGATCATGCCGGGCGCGAATACACTCATAACACCGTTCCGTCTTGTTGGGGTCGTTTTGTTGTTAACATCCGTGGATAATACGCATAAACCGCCGGGGATGGTATCCGGCAACCACAAAAACAGAGAGCCATATCATGGATATCGTATTTATTGATCAATTGTCCGTTATCACTACCATCGGCGTTTACGACTGGGAACAGACCATTCAGCAGAAGCTGGTGTTCGATGTCGAAATGGCGTGGGATAACCGCAAAGCTGCCGCCAGCGACGATGTGAATGACTGTCTGAGCTATGCCGATGTCTCAAAGGCGATTATTGCCCACGTACAGAACGGGAAATTTGCGCTGGTTGAGCGGGTCGCGGAAGAGATTGCCACCTTACTGCTGAACCAGTTCGCTTCGCCGTGGGTACGTATTAAGGTTAGCAAACCCGGCGCCGTCGCGCAGGCGCGTCAGGTTGGGGTGGTCATCGAAAGAGGTAATATTCCGAAATAGATTCAATGTGATTGCCATCACAATGAAACCAAATCACAGTAAGGTTTGTCTTAAGTTGCGGCTTAGGGGCGATCCTGAATTTTAACAGTGAATTCAGGGCTGATTGGCGGAAGCGATAGCGACCGCCTTTTTAATGATTAAAGGGTTAAAGGTAATTTGATGGCAGATATTCATCAGCTATGGGTTGCAGCGATACTAGGGATAGTTGAGGGGTTAACGGAGTTTCTCCCCGTGTCATCTACCGGACACATGATCATCGTAGGTCATTTGCTCGGGTTTGAGGGAGAGAAGGCCGAAACCTTCGAAGTGGTTATCCAACTGGGCTCGATTCTTGCCGTAGTGGTGATGTTCTGGCGTCGTTTATTTGGCCTGATTGGTATTCACTTCGGTGACGTAAAGCATGAGGGAACCGGCACCGGGCACCTAACGCTGATCCATATCCTGTTGGGTATGGTGCCGGCGGTGGTTATCGGTCTGCTGCTGCACGATCAAATCAAGACGCTGTTTAACCCGGTTAACGTGATGTATGCGCTGGTGGTCGGGGGCGTCCTGCTGATTGCCGCCGAACTGCTGAAGCCGAAACAGCCAAAAGCGGTAGGGGTGGATGATATTACCTATCGCCAGGCATTTGTTATCGGCTGCTTCCAGTGCCTCGCACTGTGGCCCGGTTTTTCCCGCTCAGGTGCGACCATCTCCGGTGGTATGCTGATGGGCGTCAGCCGCTATGCCGCGTCGGAATTTTCATTCCTGCTGGCGGTGCCGATGATGATGGGAGCCACCGCGCTGGATCTTTATAAAAGCATGGGCTTCCTGAGCATTGCCGATCTGCCAATGTTTGCGGTGGGGTTCGTGACTGCCTTTATCGTTGCGCTGATCGCCATCAAGAGTTTCCTGCATATCATCAAACGGATTTCGTTTATCCCGTTTGCGATCTACCGCTTTATTGTCGCCGCTGCCGTTTACGCGGTATTTGTGCTGTAAGCGACAACGGGGGCGGATCGCGGCGGTCCGCCCTCACGGCGTTTGCCAGGCTTCCAGCGCCGCAATACGCCGGCGCGTGAGTTCCTCTCTCACTTCTGCCCCCTTAAATCCGGCGGCGACCACCTCGCGTGTAGGAACCTCTGACACAATTCTGAATGCCTCGCGAAGATACGTTCCCTGCGGATAAGGATTATTTTCGAACCCGCTACGCCCGCGTGCATCGGCTTCACTGGTCAGGGCAATCTGCTCAATGCGATGCGGTTTGCGCCAGGCATCGAGCCTGTCAAACAGGTTAACCAGCTTGGCGGCGGAATGATTCTGAATTGTATGGACGAGATCGTGGAACTCGGTAACCAGCAAAGCAAGATCGCGAACGCTGTTCGGCACGCGCAGGCGCTCGCAGAGCGCCGCAACCAGCGGTACGCCCGCCGCGCCGTGCCCGTGATGACTGGGCCATTTTTCCGGCGAGGTCAGTGCTTTGCCGACATCGTGGAACAGCGTGGCGAAGCGCACATCCAGCTCCGGGCTCAGATGTGCGGCCATCGCCAGCGTCATCAGCGAGTGAACGCCGCTGTCGATTTCCGGATGCCACTTCGCCGGCGCTGGCACGCCGTACAGGTTGTCCAGCTCAGGGAATAAAACCGCGAGCGCACCGCAGTCGCGCAGCACCTGGAAAAAGACCTGTGGGTTGCGGGTGAGTAGTGCGCTTTCCGTTTCTTTCCATACGCGCTCTGCCGTCAGATGATTCAGCTCGCCGCTGTGGGCCATTGAACGCATCAGCTCAAGCGTTTCATCTGCGATGCGGAAATTAAGATGGGCGAAGCGCGCGGCAAAACGCGCCACGCGCAGCACGCGCAGCGGATCTTCATTAAAAGCGGCGGAAACATGGCGCAAAATACGCTGATCGAGGTCAGCGCGACCGTGATAGGGGTCGTAATACTGGCCCTCATTATCACGTGCAATGGCATTGATAGTCAGATCGCGGCGTGCCAGATCCTGCTCCAGCGTGACGTCAGGGGCCGAGTAGCAAACAAATCCGGTATAGCCATTGCCAGACTTGCGTTCGGTACGCGCCAGCGCATATTCCTGATGATTTTCAGGATGCAGAAAAACCGGGAAATCACGTCCGACCTGGGAATACCCCTGCTCAATCATCTGCTCAGGCGTGGCGCCGACCACCACCCAGTCTTTGTCTTTCAACGGCAAATTGAGCAGTTCATCACGAACCGCGCCGCCGACAAGGTATGTTTTCACAGCACATCTCCAGAATAAAACGTCAGGTCAGAGGAAAAGCATTTTGTTACAGTAAGCAGCCATACTACAACATCCGTCAGGACGGATGCCAAATTGCAGGTATGGCAAAACGGGCATCCGCAGATGCCCTCTGGCCAAACCGGAACCTTAGTTCATCCAGCGATCGTTTTTCTTCCTGCGCGGCAGCATATGCGGCAACAGCAGGCCAAGCAGCAGACCGAATCCGGCAACGCCTCCGCCGTACATAAACCACTGCATAATGATGGTGCGCTGCTTATCATCCAGCTGAACGTTTGCGGCATCCACCTTTTTACTGGCGACCACGAGCTGATTCTTCAGCTGCTGATTTTCAGCTTTCAGGCTGTTAATCGCATCGTCGCTGCCCGCGACTTTTTTCTGCATGTCTGCCGTGCGTTCATTCCAGCTGTTGTCGATATTCGCCAGCCGGGCGGTAAGATCTTTGACCTGCTGCTCCAGTTCCGGAACGCGGGAGCGCAGGCTGGGCTGTTCACTGAGCTGACTTAGCGGGATCCAGGTCGTCCGGCCCTGCGAATCCCGGATCTGGCCATACTTGCTGTTTTCATTAGACTGCAGCAAAGTGACTTGTTCCCCGGCATTGAGCGTGCCGACCAGGCGATAGTCATTGCCGGGACCGCTGCGAACCCAGGTGGAAAGCTCGTCGGAAATGTAGCGTTTCTCTTCCGCATGTACGGTAGCTGCGGCGCTAAAAGCCAGGAAAGCCAGGCTAAAAATATGCGTTTTTTTCATTCGAACTCTTTTTGCATAACAACGGGACAAAAGTAACCACACAGTCTGGAGCTGCCTCATAGAAAGCAAAATGAGAACTGTCCTGATCTCAGATGACATGGGAGGCAAAGCGCGAAAGCGTAATAAAGCAGAGACATCCTGACTGCTTGTGCATTACTCTTCTGGGTATCAAAGGTGCGATAACCGTAAATAATCCGGCTTTTTGCAGCAGCCGCTCGGCTCTTTCTGCGTTATCGGGAAATTTGCGGGTATTATCAGACACTGTCACCCACACCGTGCCGTTATTCATTTAGATAAGACATTATGACCATCGAAATCGAATTAAAGTTCATTACCACTGCCGATGCCGCGGCAAAACTCGCCAGCCAGCTGGCTGCCTGGCCCCATGAACACACCGCTGGGCAAAAGCTGAGCAACATCTATTTCGAAACCGCCAACGGCCAGCTAAGGAGCTGGGATATGGGGCTGCGCATCCGTGGTTTTGGGGACAGTTTCGAAATGACGCTAAAAACGGCCGGACAGACCATAGGCGGCCTGCACCAGCGCCCGGAGTACAACGTCGCGCTGAATGAGCCGGTGCTGGATATTCATCAGTTCCCCGCAGACGTCTGGCCGGAAGGTACCGATCTCGCTGCCCTGCAGCAGCAGCTCAATCCGCTGTTCAGTACCCACTTCGTGCGTGAGAAGTGGATGGTGACCTATCGTGAAAGCGAAATTGAAGTCGCCTGCGATTTGGGAGAGGTCAGCGCCGGGGATTTGAGCGAACCGCTGCACGAAATTGAGCTGGAGCTAAAAAGCGGTCAGCGTGACGATCTTCTGGCATTTGCCGCCGAGCTGGCAAAAATGGGCGGCCTGCGGCTGGGTAGCCTGAGCAAAGCCGCACGCGGCTATGCGCTGGCGAAAGGCAATCCGCCCCGTAAACTGCGCCCGGTTCCGCTGCTGAAGGTCAAACCTAAGGCGACGGTTGAGCAGGGAATGCAGGCCGCTTTCCTGCTGGCGCTCAGCCAGTGGCAGTATCATGAAGAGCTGTGGCTGCGCGGCAATGCCGATGCGCTTGGCGAAATTCAGGAAGCGCTGGAAACCCTGCGCCAGGCATTTTCTCTATATGGTGCGCTGGTGCCGCGTAAGGCCAGCAGCGAGCTGCGTCAGCGACTGACCGAACTGGAAGCCGTTCTGCTGGAGAATGAACTGGATGCGGTGACCGTGTGCTTCAGCCCGCTTTGGCTGGACACGCAGCTGGCGCTGACCAGCTGGATTGTGACTGCGCGCTGGCGTGACTTTATTGACCAGAAAACCGCTGCCCGTCTGCAGGGCTCTTTCAAACGCTTCAGTGATATTATGCTGGGGCGGATTTCTGCCGACCTGAAGGAAACCTTTGGCCAGGTCAATCAGCTGAATGAATATCAGGATAAACTGACGCGCCTCCATCGCCAGCAGCTTTCGGTGCATCTGCTGGCCGGGAGCTATGACGATGCTGCGGTCAGTGCGTGGCTGGGCAGCTGGCAGCAGCTGCGTCAGGCGATTATTGAACAGCAGGATGTGTGGCTGGATGGTCATCGCCGTCAGGCGCTGAAACAGCCGGTATTCTGGAAGAACGGCAACGCCTGATGCCTCAGATACGTTAATTTTCTCTACCCGTTGGTCGTGCGTTGCAGGAGGGCAGCCAATGCCCCAGGAGCCGAATATCAGGGGGATTAATCAGGGAGTGTATATGGTGCCTTTAACATCCCAGCCGCTGCCATCTCTGCTGGCTGAACAGATTAGCATTATTGATCCTCTGCCAGCCGGAGCCAGTGCGCAGCAGCAGGCGGTGCTGGCATTCAGCGATTTCGTCAGCGAAAATCTGGCGAAACATCCTGAATGGTGGCAGCAGCTGCAAACGCAGCCACCGCTTGCCGACGAATGGCAGCACTATACGGCGTGGCTGGCCGATCGGCTGGCGTCGGTGCTGGATGAAAACTCACTGATGCGCGAACTGCGGCTGTTTCGCCGCCATATGCTGACGCGTATTGCCTGGATGCAGACCCTGGCGACCAGCAGTACCGAACAGACGTTAACCCAGCTGAGTGCGCTGGCTGAAACGCTGATTGTCGCTGCACGCGACTGGCTGTGGCATGCCTGCTGCAAGGATTTTGGTACCCCGGTGAACGCTGCCGGGGAGCCGCAGCCGCTGCTGATCCTGGGGATGGGAAAACTGGGCGGCGGCGAGCTGAATTTCTCGTCCGATATCGATTTGGTCTTCACCTGGCCCGAAAATGGCGTAACGCAGGGTGGACGGCGCGAGCTGGATAACGCCCAGTTCTTTACCCGCCTGGGGCAGCGGCTAATCAAAGTGCTCGATCAGCCAACCGTTGACGGCTTCGTTTATCGCGTGGATATGCGCCTGCGACCCTTTGGCGACAGCGGCCCGCTGGTGCTGAGCTTTGCGGCGCTGGAAGACTATTACCAGGAGCAGGGGCGCGACTGGGAACGTTACGCGATGGTGAAAGCCCGCCTGATGGGCGGCAGTAACGATCGCTGGAGCCAGGAGCTGCGCCAGATGCTGCGGCCATTTGTCTACCGCCGCTACATTGATTTCAGCGTGATCCAGTCCCTGCGTAATATGAAGGCGATGATAGCGCGTGAGGTGCGGCGGCGTGGACTGACGGATAACATCAAGCTGGGCGCGGGCGGCATCCGCGAAATCGAGTTTATTGTGCAGGTGTTCCAGCTGATTCGCGGTGGTCGTGAACGATCGCTGCAGCTGCGTTCGCTACTGCCTACCCTGGAATCGATTGGCGAGCTGAATTTACTTTCTCAGCAGCAGGTGGCGCAGCTGCACGATGCGTATCTGTTCCTGCGGCGGCTTGAAAATCTGTTGCAGAGCATTAACGATGAGCAGACGCAAACGCTGCCGACGAACGAGCTGGATCGCGCACGCCTGGCCTGGGCGATGGGGTTTGCCGACTGGCAGAGCCTGCACGACAGGCTTGATGGCCATATGGTGGCAGTTCGCTCAATCTTTGACGAGCTGATTGGCGATGATGCCCCGGAAAGCGGTGATAATCGCGAAGCGGGTGAATATGGTGTGCTGTGGCAGGATCGGCTGGAGGAAGCGGAACTGCTGCCGCTGGTCCCGCATTTCGACAGTGAGGCGTGCCAGCAGCTGCTGCGGGCGATTACCGATTTCCGTCTGGATGTGGACAAGCGCACCATCGGCCCACGTGGCCGCCAGGCGCTCGATCAGCTGATGCCGCGTCTGCTCAGTGAAGTGGTGCCGCGCGATGATGCGGTGGTGACGTTCAACCGCCTGACGCCGCTGTTACTGGGTGTGGTAACGCGAACCACCTATCTTGAACTGCTGACGGAATTCCCCGGCGCGCTCCAGCATCTGATTCGCCTGTGTGCCGCCTCCCCGATGGTTGCCAGCCAGCTGGCCCGCTATCCGCTGCTGCTTGATGAGCTGCTTGACCCGGCAACGCTTTACCAGCCAACGGCCACCGATGCCTATCGCGACGAGCTGCGTCAGTATCTGCTGCGCATTCCGGAAGAGGACGAAGAACAGCAGCTGGAAGCGTTGCGACAGTTTAAACAGGCCCAGCATCTGCGTATTGCTGCTGCGGACATCGCCGGGACGCTGCCGGTAATGAAGGTCAGTGACCACCTGACCTGGCTGGCGGAGGCAATCATTGAAGCGGTGGTGCAGCAGGCGTGGAATATGATGGTGCAGCGCTACGGGCGGCCATCGCATCTGACCAGCGACAGCGAGCGGGGTTTTGCCGTGGTTGGCTACGGCAAGCTGGGCGGCTGGGAGCTGGGCTACAGTTCCGATCTGGATCTGGTATTCCTGCACAACTGTCCTCAGGAAGCGGTAACGCTGGGTGAACGCAGCATTGACGGTCGCCAGTTCTATCTGCGGCTGGCTCAGCGGGTGATGCACCTGTTCAGTACCCGAACCTCATCGGGCATTCTTTATGAGGTCGATGCCCGGCTGCGTCCTTCTGGCGCAGCCGGTATGCTGGTCAGTACCTTTGAAGCCTTTGATGATTATCAGCGCAATGAAGCATGGACCTGGGAGCATCAGGCGCTGGTGCGTGCGCGCATCGTCTATGGTGATGGGGAACTCAGCCAGCGCTTTGGTGAAATTCGCCGTGGCATTCTGGCGCTGCCGCGTGACGCTGAAACGCTGAAGGTAGAGGTCCGCGAGATGCGTGACAAAATGCGCGCTCACCTTGGACAGAAGCATAAAGGCCGCTGGGATATTAAAGCGGATGCCGGCGGCATCACCGACATTGAATTCATTACGCAATATCTGGTCCTACGCTATGCCTCACAGGATCTGACGCTCACGCGCTGGTCCGATAATGTGCGTATCTTCGAACTGCTGGCGAACGGTGACAAAATGACAGAGTCCGAGGCGAAAGCGCTGACCCATGCCTATGTGACGCTGCGGGATGCGCTGCATCACCTGGCGCTGCAGGCGCTGCCGGGCCACGTGGAAGAGAGCGCTTACGCCAGTGAGAAAGCCCAGGTCAATCACAGCTGGCAAACCTGGTTTAGCGACGGAGAGAGCCGGGCGTAGTACCAGTCTGGTGGCAACGTGAACAACGTGGCCGCGATAGTCAGGCACAGCGACATTTGTGCTATTATCGCGCGCCTGAATTTTTGGTTTTTGTGCAGTCTGGAGTGTCTGAATGAAAGTTACACTGCCTGATTTTAAACGTGCGGGTGTTCTGGTTGTGGGTGATGTGATGCTGGATCGTTACTGGCACGGGCCAACCAGCCGTATCTCTCCCGAAGCGCCGGTGCCGGTTGTTAAGGTTGAACAAGTGGAAGAGCGCCCCGGCGGGGCGGCTAACGTGGCGATGAATATCGCTTCTCTTGGCGCGGAATCTCGCCTGGTGGGATTAACCGGCATTGATGATGCTGCTCGCGTACTTAGCGAGACCCTGACCGGGGTTAACGTTCAGTGTGATTTTGTTTCTGTGCCAACGCATCCAACCGTCACCAAACTGCGCGTTTTGTCACGTAATCAGCAGCTGATCCGCCTGGATTTTGAAGAAGGTTTCGAGGGCGTGAACCCGGAGCCGATGCATGAGCGGATTCAGCAGGCTTTGCCTAAAATCGGTGCGTTAGTGCTTTCTGACTACGCCAAAGGTGCGCTGACTAGCGTGGAAACGATGATCAAACTGGCCCGCGATGCCGGTGTGCCGGTGCTGGTGGACCCGAAGGGTACTGATTTCAGCCGTTACCATGGAGCCACGCTGCTGACGCCGAATCTCTCAGAGTTTGAAGCGGTCGTCGGTAAGTGTAAAAGCGAAGCTGAAATCGTTGAGCGCGGCACGGCGCTGATGCAGAAGCACGGCCTGTCGGCGCTGCTGGTTACGCGTTCTGAAAACGGTATGACGCTGCTACAGCCGGGCAAAGAGCCGTTCCATTTGCCAACTCAGGCGCAGGAAGTGTTCGATGTGACCGGGGCGGGCGATACGGTTATCGGCGTTCTGGCCGCTGCGCTTGCAGCCGGCAACAGTCTGGAAGAGAGCTGCTTCCTGGCGAATGCGGCGGCGGGTGTGGTTGTGGGTAAACTGGGTACCTCAACGGTTTCCCCGATTGAGCTCGAAAATGCGATTCATGCGCGCCCTGAATCCGGTTTTGGCGTGATGGATGAGGCGCAGCTGAAAGCTGAAGTAGCGAAAGCGCGCCAGCGCGGCGAGCGCGTGGTGATGACCAATGGCGTGTTTGACATTCTGCACGCCGGACACGTTTCCTATCTCGCGAACGCCCGCAGGCTGGGTGACCGGCTGATTGTGGCGGTGAACAGCGATGCGTCTACGCGCCGCCTGAAAGGCGAAACCCGTCCGGTCAACCCGCTGGAAAATCGCATGATCGTCCTGGGGGCGCTGGAAGCCGTAGACTGGGTGGTGGGCTTTGAAGAAGACACGCCACAGCGTCTGATTGCTGAAGTGCTGCCGGACCTGCTGGTGAAGGGCGGAGACTATAAGCCAGAGGATATCGCGGGTAGTAAAGAAGTGTGGGCTAACGGCGGTGACGTTCGTGTGCTGAACTTTGAAGACGGTATCTCAACCAGTAATATCATTAAGACGATTATTAATCGTAAGAACTGATCGAAAAAGCTGCCCGTAAGGGCAGCTTTTTCTTTGCCGATCAGGCCGGATCTTTGGCGTTGTCTGGCTCTGATGGCGCCTGCGCAGCGGGCGCTTGCGTGACCGGTGCCGTGGCCGCGCCAGCGACCGACGCTGTTGGCGCGGCAGGCTGATTCTCCAGCGCCGTCAGGCGCTGTTCCAGTGCAGCCAGCTTCTCGCGGGTGCGCAACAGCACCTGAGTCTGCACATCAAACTCTTCGCGATTGACCACATCAAGCCGCGTCAGCTGGGCCTGAATAGTCTGACGGATTTTTTTCTCCACATCATCGCCTAACTCGCGGATACCTTTTGGCATAGATTCATGGATCTGGCGGGCCAGTTGTTCAATTTTTTTTGCATCAATCATAGCGGCTTCCTGGTAGCAGCAAATTTTATCTAAGTGTAATACCTCAGAGGAAAAGGATAAACCTGAAATGAGCATAGCGAATAAATGGATATCAATTTGCCGGTTTTGTTCGTTGCCCGCATTGATTATCAGCGTTATAGTTAATCTGCTTATTCTCAGGGCGGGGCGAAATTCCCCACCGGCGGTAAATCAGCTTCGGCTGAAAGCCCGCGAGCGCTTCAGTGTTATTGCTGAAGGACAGCAGATCCGGTGTAATTCCGGGGCCGACGGTTAAAGTCCGGATGGGAGAGAGTAACGTATCTTGTCGGGCACAGGCTCGCTTCGCGTTATTTTTGTCACAGCTTGACACTCCTAAGCTCGCCCTGGTTCTGGTAACCCATACATTTATTAAGGTTTATTTACCATGAATCAGTCGCTACTTTCTGAATTTGGCACGCCTGAACAGCGTGTAATCCGTGCTATCGAAGCGCTTCGCGCTGGCCGCGGGGTTATGGTTTTAGATGATGAAGATCGTGAAAATGAAGGTGATATGATCTTCGCTGCTGAAACGATGACCGTAGAGCAGATGGCATTAACTATTCGCCACGGCAGCGGTATCGTCTGCCTGTGTCTGACCGAAGAACGTCTTGGCCAGCTTGAACTGCCTATGATGGTTGAGGACAACACCAGTGCTTACGGCACCGGTTTTACCGTGACGATCGAAGCCGCTCAGGGTGTGACCACCGGGGTATCCGCCTCTGACCGTATCACTACCATCCGTACCGCTATTGCTGATGACGCCAGGCCTGCCGATCTGAATCGCCCGGGGCATGTCTTCCCGCTGCGTGGTCGTGCGGGCGGCGTGCTGACCCGCGGCGGTCACACGGAAGCCACCATCGATCTGGTCACGCTGGCGGGCTTTAAACCCGCTGGCGTCCTGTGTGAACTGACTAATGATGATGGTTCTATGGCGCATGCGGCGGAAGTCGTTGTCTTCGCTAAACAGCATGATATGCCGGTAGTGACTATCGAAGATCTGGTCGCCTATCGGCGCAGCCACGAAACGCGTCAGGCCAGTTAATCTTGTCTGGGCCGGTTTATCCGGCCCTGTTAATTTACCCGTCACCCGTCACCCGTCACCCGTCACCCGTACAGGCCAGCTGGCCCGTTTTCTCTATTCAAAATATCTGAATATCTTCATCAGGGTTATCCAGGTTCATCACGATGCATATGGGCGTAATGTAATCGCCATCAAGCGAACACGGCTGGAGTAAGATCATGAGTTACCCACGTATGCCTGCACTCTTTCTTGGCCACGGTAGCCCAATGAATGTGCTGGAAGAGAACATCTATACCGAGACCTGGCGCAAACTGGGTGAAACGCTACCGCAGCCAAAAGCGATTATTGCGGTGTCCGCACACTGGTTAACGCGTGGCACGGCGGTGACTGCGATGGAGGAGCCGCGTACAATTCATGATTTCGGCATGTTCCCCCAGGCACTGTTTGATACGCGTTATCCGGCACCTGGTTCTCCGGCGCTGGCCCACCAGATTGCGGATGTGCTGTCGCCGGTTACCGTTCAGCTCGATCGGGAGTGGGGTTTAGATCACGGTTCCTGGGGCGTGTTAATCAAGATGTACCCCAATGCCAGTATTCCGGTTGTGCAACTGAGCATTGATGGTACAAAACCGGCGGCGTATCACTTTGGACTGGGACGTAAGCTGGCATTGCTGCGTGAGCAGGGCGTGATGATTGTTGCCAGTGGCAACGTTGTGCATAACCTGCGCAGGGTTCGCTGGCAGGGAGATGCGTCAGCCTATCCCTGGGCCGAGTCGTTTAATCAGTACGTGCGCGATAATCTGCAATGGCAGGGGGATGATGCCCGGCATCCGCTCGTTAACTTTATGCAGCATGACGGCGCTGCACTGTCCAACCCAACGCCGGAGCACTATCTGCCGCTGCTGTACGTGCTGGGGGCGCGAATGCAGGATGAAGCGGTCACCGTGCCGGTTGATGGGATTGTGATGGGGGCATTAAGTATGCTGTCAGTTCAGGTAGGCTAACCCGCCTGGTCTGCTTATCGATCGGGGATTGGGCGAGGGAGTCCTCGCCCAAAAGATCACTCGATAAATGCGTGCGGATAGAAGCGCGACATATCCTGGGTGATCAGATCCCGGTCTTCCCTCAGACCGATGCCTGCTGGCTGGTCATCGATCAGCCAGGAGCCGATCAGCGTATAGCTGTCACCAAACTTCGGCAGTGGATGGAACTGCTGGACGATCATCCCCTCTTCGCCATAAGGGCCGTCAGCGCGGGCAATCTCTTTGCCGTTCTCAACGATGCGAATATTGGCCCCTTCACGAGAAAATAGCGGTTTAACCACGTATTTATCCATGTGCGGCACGTCATCTTCCGCAAAATAAGCGGGCAGCAGATTCGGGTGATTCGGGAACATTTTCCATAACAGCGGCAGCATCGCTTTATTGGAAATGATGCTCTTCCATCCCGGCTCCAGCCAGCGCACGCCCGCGTCGGCGAGCTTGGTGGAGAACATCTCGCGCAGCATAAACTCCCAGGGGTAGAGTTTAAACATGTTGCTAATCACCTGGTCGTTGACATCAGAAAACTGGCCTTTCTCACCCAGCCCAATTTCGTCGATAAACAGAAACTCGCTCGGCAGACCGGCCTCGGTGGCGCAGTCCTGCAAATACTGCACCGTGCCGCGATCTTCTTCGGTATCGCGGCAGCAGGTGAAGTGCAGCAGACCAAAACCGTATTTCTGATGCAGGTCGGCGAAACGCGCAATCAGTTTTTCCTGCAGGCTGTTAAACTGATCACTGCCCGCGGGTAGCTTGCCTGCATTCAGCTGATCCTCCAGCCAGATCCACTGGAAGAACGCGGCTTCATAGAGTGAGGTGGGCGTATCTGCGTTATTCTCCAGCAGCTTAGCGGGAGAATGCCCGTCCCAGGCAAGGTCCAGTCTGGAATAAAGCGACGGCTGGCCGCTTTTCCATGATTCCCGGACAAAGTCCCAGGTGTGCCTGGGAATACGAAACTTTTCCAGCAGCGCTTCGCTACCGGTGACTAAATCCACCGCCTGCAAGCACATCTGGTGGATTTCACCGGTGACATCCTCCAGCGTTTCGATCTGCTCCAGAGTAAACTGATAGTAGGCATCCTCACACCAGTAGGGCTCGCCGTACATGGTATGAAAATTGAAACCGTACTCAGTGGCCTTTTCTCGCCAGTCAGGACGCTCCGCAATAGCAATGCGTTTCATTTGGCGTTAGCCCCCGAAACTGCGGCTGGTGGTGCCGGAACGATTGCTGCTGGATGCGCTGTTGCGCTGCATGGTGGACTGCTTCGCCACGGTTTCGCCAAAGCCGCCGCGCGTTACGGTGCTGGTGGTCGCCGGTTTCGGTGCCATTGCCGTTTTAGGTACGGTCATGGTGCGGCCTGACACGGCCGGGCCATAGCTCTTCCCGGCAGCATCCACGAATTTACCGTTAGCCGGGCTGGCAGGGTTCTTTGAACTAAACAGCGGCTGCTGTTGGCCCATCCCACCGCTCATCATACGGCCCATCATGTAACCGGCCATCAGCGGCATCCAGAAGCTGCCGCTGGACTGATTTTCTGCATTCGTCGTCACACCCGCCTGTGCCGGAGCCTGCTGGCACTGACCTTCGCCAAATTCGGCCACGCAGTCTTCACGGCTGGCGTACTTCGGCGCGGTTTTAACCGCTTCTTCTTTCGCTTTGTTAAATGCGACGGTGCACTGCTCGGATTTACCCGGGTTGGCGCTGGAGCAGTCATCCGCATTCTGGTACATCGAAACGCTCTCATCGGCTTGCTCACAGCCTGCCAGCATAATGACTGCGGTAACCGCCAGTGCGACCGGCGTCAGGTGACGAGCGCCCCAGCTTTTGCGAAAAGAGGCGTGATTGATCTGTTTAGTCCGTTTCATGGCTTTCTATCCTGTGCCCAAAGATAGTGCATAGGATAGGGGAATGACGGTGAAAAATGAAGCGACGTGGCCGCATCGTACGGGGATCTTTACGTAGCTATACGTTTGATTGTGAAGGCAGGCCGACAAACTGCCTGAAGGGAAAAGGGCAGCGCAGGCTGCCCTTCTTTATCAATTACTGACCGAACGGATTGCCGCCGGTTTTATTATTACTGTGGCTAACCGGGCGGATTAACCCCTGGTCAGCGGCTGCATCCTGTTCGGGATTTTCCGGGGCGACCGCATCCGGCGCCGTAGCGACATCTTTGCCAAGATGATTATTCAGCGCAATCAGATCCTGTTCATTGAGCGTACCCAGAGCGGATTTGATATTCAGCTGGTTAATCATATAGCTGTAACGCGCATTCGCCAGCTGCTGTTTGGCGTTGAACAGCGTCGTT
Organism: uncultured Erwinia sp.; assembly: GCA_913775305.1. Classification (GTDB taxonomy): domain Bacteria; phylum Pseudomonadota; class Gammaproteobacteria; order Enterobacterales; family Enterobacteriaceae; genus Erwinia. Next base: position 14,670 of record CAJYIY010000083.1, read on the forward strand.
GTTGCGTCCAGCACGTCAACGATAGTTCGGGTACCCACCTGATAGCCAGCTTCCATGGCATCCAGCGAACTCTGTGAGGAAACCACGGCCTGCTTGTAGGCGTTAATGCTACTGATGGAGGCATTAACGTTGTTAAATGAAGAACGCACGGTCTGCACGGTTGAGCGGTGTGCGCCTTCCAGCTGCTCACTGGAAGAGACAAACGAATACTGCGCCTGTTTAACCTGTGAGGTGACCGAGCCACCGCTGTACAGCGGCAGACTAAAGCTGACGCCAACCTGATTGTTCCCGCTGATGTTGTCAGTGCCGGTAGCACGATCGCCGTGGTAGCGATTGTTAGACAGGCCGGTTGATGCTGTCAAACCAACGGTAGGCATATGACCCGTTTCAGCGTAGCGAATTTGCTCGCGAGCCAGGTCCTGAGACAGGCGGGCGGAGAGCAGGGTGAGGTTACGGCTTTCAGCCTCTTTCAGCAGGTTGTTTACCGGCTGTGGCTTATCCGTCTTGAAGCGTTCAACGTTCAGCGAGGCCAGGCTTGGGTAGTAATTACCGGTAACCTGACGCAGAGACTCGACGGCGTTATCAAGGTTGTTACGCGCGCTCACCTCGTTGGCCAGTACGCTGTCGTACTGTGAACGGGCGTTCTGCACGTCGGTAATGGCAACCAGGCCCACGTTGAAGCGTTGAGTGGTCTGATCCAGCTGGCGATAGATTGACTGCTTTTGCGCTTCAGTATAGGTAAGGGTATCAATCGCATTCAAAACGTTGAAATACGCCGTTGCGGTGTCCAGAATCAGCTTCTGCTGGGCAACCTGATAGGTGACATCCTGAATTCCGGCGGTTTTTTCCTGCAGGGTCAGCGCACGCCATTTTGACATATCAAAAATGGTCTGAGTCAGCTGCAGGGATGCGCTTTTCGTGTCGCTGTTCGAATTACGGGCATCACGATAGCCGTTATTATAGGTATAGTCCGCTCCCAGCCCGAGCTGTGGTAACAGCGGGCTACGTGCTTCGTTAATTTTCTCAAATGCGGCATCGCGATCGGCCGCCGAGCTACGAAGGTCAGGGTTGGATAAACGGGCCTGCTGATAAACCTGAAGCAGGTTTGCAGCCTGGCTGGCAACACTGAAGCCGCCCAGGCTCAGACCAATGAGTAAAGGGAGCAGTTTGTTCATTCGCATTCCTTGTAGTGCCGCAAAATTGCTATGGTAGCGCTGACGTTGGCCAAAAAATTATCGCCGATTCTATCAGAGAGTGCCGATAAGGTAAGTTGGCTGAAAGTGCCATCTCGCTTTAATGTACGTAAATAATTCATCAGAAACTACAAATCTGGCGGTATTACTATTGCACTTATCGTCATCGTGATCATTTCGAAAGAGGTAACTATGGCAACCTGTAATACGTTCCCGGTAACGTTCACCAAAGACGACGTAGAAATTATCGCACGCGAGACGTTGTACCGAGGATTTTTTTCCGTGGAGCGCTATCGCTTCCGTCACCGCTTGTTTAACGGAGAAATGAGTGGTGAAGTAAGCAGGGAAATTTTTGAGCGCGGTCATGCCGCGGTGCTGCTACCCTATGATCCGCTGCGTGATGAGGTTGTGCTGATCGAACAGATCCGCATTGCTTCCTGGGATACCAGCCCAACGCCCTGGAAGCTGGAACTGGTCGCCGGAATGATAGAGGAAGGCGAAACGCCGGAGGGGGTCGCCCGGCGGGAAGCGGTAGAAGAGGCAGGGATCACCGCCGGACGGACCAAACCGATTTCCAGTTTTCTCTCCAGTGCGGGCGGCACGACCGAACGGTTAATGATGTATGTGGGTGAAGTGGATGCCAGCGTGGCGAAGGGAAACCACGGTCTGGAGGAGGAGAATGAGGATATTCTCGTGCATGTGGTGAGCCGCAGCCAGGCTTATCAATGGGTGGAAGAGGGGAAAATCGATAATGCTGCTGCGATCATTGCCTTGCAATGGCTGGAGCTGCACTATAAACAACTGTGTAATGAGTGGAAACCTTAATGATGAAGCGTTACGTCCCTGACTTTCCAGAAATGATGCGCGTGTGCGAAACTAATTTTGCGCAGCTGCGTCGTTTACTACCGCGTGATGACCAGGCCGGAGTGTCAGTGGCGTACCAGGTGAACGGTGCCAGCTATCAGGTGACCATTCTGGAATCGACGCGTTACACCACGCTGGTGGAGATTAAACAAACAGCCCCGGCCGTCAGCTACTGGAGCCTGCCTTCGATGTCGGTCAGGCTCTATCACGATGCGATGGTGGCGGAAGTGTGTTCAACACAGCAGATCTATCGATTTAAAGCACGCTATGATTATCCTAATAAAAAGCTGCATCAGCGTGATGAAAAACACCAGATTAACCAGTTTCTGGCGGAGTGGCTGCGCTACTGTTTGTCTCATGGTGCGATAGCCGTTCCGGTATGTTGAACCCGCTGCGACACGTTATGAGAGAGCGCTAACCCTAAGGACTTTGATTGGATAGCTTGTTGAAACTTCCTGTGGCGAGTGGGTCCAGTATCAGGATTTTACAGATAACGGATACCCACCTTTTTGCAGGTAAACATGAAACGCTGCTGGGAGTGAACACCTGGGCCAGTTATGAAGCGGTGTTGGAAGCCATCACGGCGCAACAGCGGGATTATGACCTGATCGTCGCTACCGGCGATCTGGCACAGGATCATACCACTGAAGCCTATCAGCACTTTGCTGAGGGCATTGCACGCCTGCCTGCCCCCTGCGTCTGGCTGCCTGGGAATCATGATTTTCAGCCGACCATGTTCGGCACGCTGGCAGACGCCAGCATTGCCGATGAAAAACACGTGCTGATCGGCGATCGCTGGCAGGCTGTGCTGCTGGACAGTCAGGTTTTTGGCGTTCCTCACGGCGAGCTGAGCGAGTATCAGCTTGAGTGGCTGGATACCACGCTGGCTCAGGAACCGCAGCGCCATACGCTGGTGCTGCTCCACCATCATCCTCTGCCTTCGGGCTGTACCTGGCTCGATCAGCACGGACTGCGGAATCCGCATATGCTGGACGCGGTACTGCAGCGTTATCCGCTGGCGAAAACCCTGATCTGTGGCCACATTCATCAGGAACTGGATCTTGAATGGCGGGGGCGGCGGGTGCTGGCTTCGCCATCAACCTGCGTGCAGTTCAAGCCGCACTGCACCAACTTTACCATTGACGCAGAATCCCCCGGCTGGCGCTGGCTGGATCTGTTTGATGACGGCCGCGTAGAGACCGAAGTCTGCCGTCTGACTACGCGAATTTTCAGCCCGGATATGGATTCGGAAGGCTACTGATCGATGGCAACGCTGCTTTATCTGCACGGTTTTAACAGCTCACCCCGCTCGGCCAAAGCGACCGCGTTTGGCCGCTGGCTGCAGGCGCAGCATCCGTCAATCAATTTGCAGGTTCCCCAACTTCCCGCTTTTCCGGCAGAGGCTGCGGCACTGCTGGAGGATATCGTGATGCAGGCGTCAGGAGAGCCGTTGGGAATTATCGGTTCATCACTCGGCGGATATTACGCGACCTGGCTTTCGCAGTGTTTCACGCTGCCGGCGGTGGTGGTAAATCCCGCCGTCAGGCCCTTTGAACTGCTGACAGATTTCCTCGGGGAAAATGAGAACCCCTACACCGGCCAGCAATATGTGTTAGAGTCGCGGCATATTTACGATCTAAAAGTGATGCAAATTGACCCGTTAGAGTCGCCGGATTTGATCTGGCTGCTGCAACAAACGGGTGATGAAGTGCTCGACTACCGCCAGGCTCTGGACTACTACAGCGCCTGTCGTCAGACGGTAGAAGAGGGCGGAAATCATGCTTTTATCGGATTCGAACGCCATTTCTCCGCCATGTTTGATTTCCTGGGACTAACCCGGCAAGAGTAAGATGAGACGGAGTTTGGACAATCATTTTTAGCCACTAATTCAGATTGTTACCATGACTCAATCCAGCTATAACGCTGATTCCATTGAGGTTCTCAGCGGCCTTGAACCCGTGCGTCGTCGCCCGGGTATGTACACCGATACCGCACGGCCTAACCACTTAGGCCAGGAAGTGATCGATAACAGCGTGGATGAAGCGCTGGCCGGTCACGCCAAACGTGTGGAAGTGATTTTGCACGCCGATCAGTCGTTAGAAGTTATCGACGACGGGCGCGGCATGCCGGTGGATATCCATCCCGAAGAGGGCGTGCCGGCCGTTGAGCTGATTTTCTGCCGCCTGCATGCCGGGGGTAAATTCTCCAACAAAAACTATCAGTTCTCCGGTGGTCTGCACGGCGTCGGCATCTCGGTGGTGAATGCCCTGTCAAAACGCGTGGAAGTGACCGTACGCCGTAACGGCGAAGTCTTTGAGATGGCGTTTGAAAACGGCGATAAGGTGCAGGATCTGTCGGTGACAGGGACCGTCGGCAAACGCAACACCGGCACCCGCGTGCAGTTCTGGCCGGATGAATCCTTCTTTGACAGTCCGCGCTTCTCCGTATCGCGCCTCAGCCACCTGCTGAAGGCGAAAGCGGTGCTGTGCCCGGGCGTGGAAATTGTCTTTAAAGACAAGCTTAACAATACCGAACAGAGCTGGTGCTATGCCGATGGTTTGACCGACTATCTGATGGAGGCGGTTAACGGCTTGCCTTTGCTGCCGGAAAGGCCCTTTGTCGGCGCGCATGCCGGTGATGTTGAAGCGGTTGACTGGGCGCTGCTCTGGCTGCCGGAGGGCGGCGAGCTGCTGACCGAAAGCTACGTTAACCTGATCCCGACCATGCAGGGCGGCACCCATGTTAACGGCCTGCGTCAGGGGTTGCTGGACGCGATGCGCGAGTTTTGTGAATTCCGTAATATCCTGCCGCGCGGGGTGAAGCTCTCGGCGGAAGATATCTGGGATCGCTGTGCCTACGTGCTGTCGGTAAAAATGCAGGATCCGCAGTTTGCCGGACAGACCAAAGAGCGTCTGTCATCGCGCCAGTGTTCCGCCTTTGTGTCCGGGGTGGTGAAAGACGCCTTCAGCCTGTGGCTGAATAACAATGTGCAGACGGCCGAGATGCTGGCCGAGCTGGCGATCTCCAGCGCCCAGCGCCGCATGCGTGCGGCCAAAAAGGTGGTGCGTAAAAAGCTGACCAGCGGTCCGGCGCTGCCGGGCAAACTGGCAGACTGTAGCGCGCAGGATCTTAACCGTACCGAACTGTTCCTGGTGGAAGGGGACTCGGCGGGCGGCTCGGCCAAGCAGGCACGCGATCGTGAGTATCAGGCGATCATGCCGCTGAAGGGCAAGATCCTGAATACCTGGGAAGTCTCCTCGGATGAGGTGCTGGCTTCGCAGGAGGTGCATGATATTTCGGTTGCGATCGGTATCGATCCGGACAGTGAAGATCTCAGCCAGCTGCGCTACGGAAAAATCTGTATCCTCGCCGATGCTGACTCCGACGGGCTGCATATCGCCACGCTGCTGTGCGCGTTGTTTGTTCGTCATTTCCGCACGCTGGTGCAAAATGGTCACGTTTACGTGGCGATGCCGCCTCTCTACCGTATCGATCTGGGCAAAGAGGTTTACTATGCGCTGGACGAGGAAGAGAAGGCCGGTATTCTCGATCAACTGAAGCGCAAGAAGGGTAAACCCGGCGTACAGCGCTTTAAAGGCCTGGGTGAAATGAACCCACTGCAGCTGCGTGAAACGACCCTCGATCCCAATACCCGCCGTCTGGTACAGCTGACGATCGAAGAGAGCGATGTGGATCAGACGCTGGCGGTGATGGATATGCTGTTAGCGAAGAAACGTTCTGAAGATCGTCGTAACTGGCTTCAGGAAAAGGGTGACACCGCAGAGATCGAGGTATAAAAGGCCGGTCCAGTGAAAATTACCCTTGAAGAAATGCGCGCGTGGGTGGTGGTCGTTGACTGTGGCTCGATTACCGCTGCCGCCGGGCAGCTGAATCAGACCACCTCCGGCATCAGCCGGTCACTGAGTCGGCTGGAGAGCAAGCTACAAACCACGCTGCTTCAAAGAACCACCCGCCGTATTGCGCTGACCGAAGAGGGGCAGATTTTCCTGCAGCATGCCCGGCAAATTATCGCCTCGGTCGAGGCCGCTGAAGAGCAGATTGCCCAGCGGCGTGAAATCCCTTCCGGCAGGCTGCGGGTTAACGCGGCCTCACCGTTTATGCTGCACGTTATCGTGCCGCTTATCGACGGATTTACGCAGCGCTATCCGCTGATTGAGCTGGAACTGACTACCGACGACGTGGTGATTGATTTGCTTGAACAGCAAACCGACATTGCGATTCGGATTGGCGAGCTGCGCGATTCGACCATGTACGCCCGTGCGCTGGGCAGCAGCAAGCTGCGGCTCATGGCCAGCCCGGCCTATCTGGCCAGACATGGTACACCGCAGAGCGCGGCCGATCTGACGCATCACCGCCTGCTGGGCTTCAGCCAGCTGGAACAGCACAATATCTGGCCAGTTCGTCAGGCCAACGGTGAGCTGTTACAGATTAAGCCAACCGTAGGCGCATCCAGCGGTGAAACACTGCTGCATCTGGCGCTGCACGATCAGGGCATCATACGCATTTCCGATTTCCTCAGCCGGGAGGCAATGGCCAGTGGTCAGCTGGTGCCGGTGCTGGTGGCAGAAACCTGCGAAATGCGTCATCCCATCAATGCGGTTTACTATCGCAACAGCACTTTGGCCACGCGGATCCGCTGTTTTCTGGATTATCTCAGCGAGCAGTTTGCCAGCAAAAATTTACTGTAAGCTGCCCGCCAGCTGCCCTTAAGCAGGTTCGAGCACAAAGATCTTCACGTCCACCACATCATCTTTGATCAGCGCGCGATGACTTTCCATATGTTCGGCCTGCTGATGCTGTTCCAGATGGCGCAGGGATTCCCAGTGTTCGACCATAAAAATCGAGTCCGGTGAGTGCTGCTTCCAGGGGACCTGAGCTTTATAATCAATCAGCGCCTGATAGCTGCCGCATCCTTCTTCCTGCAGTACCAGCGGTATCAGCCGCTCGATCGCCTCAAGTACAGCGGCGCGACGGCCCGGTTTAATACAAATTTCCGCAATCACGGTCAACATAGCGCTTCCTCAGGTCGATGAGTCGAAAGAACAGACTTAGTTAAGCAAAGATTGTACTCAGATGAGTCCGATAACGGGAGATGTCGCCAGCAATATCCGGTTGTTTAATCACATCATTACAGATAAAGGTTGGCAGACCTGACATACCCAGGAACTGGTTGGCTTTGTGGAAGTGCAGATAAAGGCCGTCAACGCCAACCCCTTCAAAGAACTGCTCCGGGTCGGTAAAGGCCTGCAGTGGCGCATTCCACGTCAGAGACAGCATATACGTTTTACCCTGCAGCAGGCCGCCGGAACCGTATTTTTTCGCTGCGTCTGAACGCGTACGGCCATCGCTGGCGTACAGCCTGCCGTGGCCTTCGGTAAACACTTCATCAATGTATTTTTTCAGGATCCAGGGCTCACCCATCCACCATCCCGGCATTTGATAAATGATGGTGTCTGCGGCGAGATATTTTTCAATCTCTTCAGCCACCACGTAACCGTCATCCACCACCGTGACGTCAACATGATGTCCTGCATCGCGCAGCCAGCTGGCGGCGATACCGGTCAGGGTGTGGTTCAGCTCACCTTTAGAGTGCGCAAAGGTTTTACCGGCGTCGATAATGAAAATATGGCTCATGGCTTTATCCTGATTCTGTGAATGTGCCGCCAGTGTACAGTCGCCTGCCGGTCGGTTAAATGTGATATGGCTCACAACACTCTTGCCTGTCAGGCAACAATCCGGCGGCGATTCCGACTCCCTCTTATCACTTCATTTTACGGACGCAGTTTTCATCTTTTCAATCCGCAACGGCGCTGTTTTTTAATGCCATTCCCTGCCGTGCGATCGACTGAACTTTGTGACAGGCCCCGGCCGGATAAGGTACTATCCCAGCCAAACTTACCGCGATGTGGAGCGGGGTTGCCTGACTGAATGAAGCCCGTTAACAGCGAGAGCGCGGTTTCAGAACCCTGCGGTCGGGCCAAAGCACCGCAATGTGAGGAAAAGAGAACAATGAGCGATCAGATGCAGGAAGGTGCCGAACGCCTTCCGCTGCACCAGTTTACAGAAGATGCGTATCTTAAATACTCCATGTACGTGATCATGGATCGTGCGCTTCCCTATATTGGTGATGGGCTTAAACCCGTACAGCGGCGTATCGTTTACGCCATGTCCGAGCTTGGGCTGAACAACAGTGCGAAATTTAAAAAGTCAGCGCGTACCGTGGGTGATGTACTCGGTAAGTATCATCCGCACGGCGACAGCGCCTGTTATGAAGCGATGGTGCTGATGGCGCAGCCGTTCTCCTACCGTTATCCGCTGGTGGATGGTCAGGGAAACTGGGGGGCACCGGACGATCCGAAATCCTTCGCGGCAATGCGCTATACCGAGTCGCGCCTGTCAAAATATGCCGAAGTGCTGCTGGGCGAGCTGGCTCAGGGAACGGTCGACTATATCCCAAACTTTGACGGTACCATGCAGGAGCCTAAAATGCTGCCTGCGCGGCTGCCCAATATCCTGCTGAACGGTACCACCGGTATTGCGGTTGGTATGGCAACGGATATTCCACCGCACAACCTGCGTGAAGTCGCCAGGGCGGCGATTACGCTGATCGACAACCCGAAAACCTCGCTGGATGCGCTGCTGGATATCGTGCAGGGGCCGGATTATCCGACCGAAGCCGAAATTATCTCGCCGCGCAGCGAGATCCGCAAAATTTACCAAAGCGGTCGCGGGTCGGTGCGGATGCGCGCGGTGTGGAAAAAAGAGGATGGCGACGTGGTGATCACCGCGCTGCCGCATCAGGTTTCCGGCGCACGCGTGCTGGAGCAGATTGCTGCCCAGATGCGCAATAAAAAGCTGCCGATGGTGGAAGATCTGCGTGATGAGTCGGATCATGAAAATCCTACCCGGCTGGTGATCGTGCCTCGATCCAATCGCGTCGATCTGGAACAGGTGATGAACCATCTGTTCGCTACCACCGATCTGGAACGCAGCTACCGCATCAATCTGAATATGATCGGTCTGGATAATCGTCCGGCGGTGAAAAACCTGCTGGAGATCCTCAGCGAGTGGCTGGTGTATCGCCGCGAAACCGTTCGCCGCCGTTTGAATTATCGTCTTGAGAAGGTACTGAAACGCCTGCATATCCTTGCCGGTTTGCTGATTGCCTTCCTGAATATTGACGAAGTGATCCATATCATCCGCAGTGAGGATGAGCCGAAGCCGGTACTGATGTCGCGTTTCGACCTTTCTGAAACCCAGGCTGAAGCCATTCTGGAACTGAAACTGCGCCATCTCGCCCGCCTGGAAGAGATGAAAATCCGCGGTGAGCAGGCGGAGCTGGAAAAAGAGCGTGACCACCTGCAGGGGATTCTGGCATCGGAACGCAAAATGAATACGCTGCTGAAGAAAGAGCTGCAGGCGGACAGCGACACCTACGGTGACGACCGCCGTTCCCCGCTGTGCGAGCGGGGAGAGGCGAAAGCCATCAGCGAACATGAGCTGGTGCCTTCCGAGCCGGTTACGATTGTGCTGTCGCAGATGGGCTGGGTACGCAGTGCCAAAGGACACGATATCGATCCGGTTGGCCTCAGCTACAAAGCCGGGGACAGCTATCGCGCAATGGCGCGCGGCAAAAGCAACCAGCCAGTGGTCTTTATTGATTCGACCGGGCGCAGTTACGCGCTCGATCCGGTCACCCTGCCGTCGGCTCGCGGGCAGGGCGAACCGCTCACCGGCAAGCTGACGCCGCCGCCGGGTGCGACAGTTGAACAGGTGCTGATGGAGGCCGATGAACAGCGGCTGCTGATGGCCTCGGATGCCGGTTACGGATTTGTCTGTACCTTCAGCGACCTGGTTTCCCGCAATCGTGCCGGAAAAGCACTGCTCAGCCTGCCGGAAAATGCCAGGGTGATGACGCCGCTCGCCATTCACGCCGATGACGATCTGCTGCTGGCGATTACCGCTGCCGGGCGCATGCTGATGTTCCCGGTTGGCGATTTGCCGCAGCTTTCTAAAGGCAAGGGCAACAAAATTATCTCAATCCCTTCCGCTCAGGCGGCATCGGGTGAAGATAAGCTGGCCTGGCTGCTGTTGCTGACACCGCAAAGTGCCATTACTCTGTATGTCGGCAAGCGTAAGCTGACGCTGAAAGCGGATGATTTACAGAAGTTCCGCGCAGAGCGAGGACGCCGTGGTACCCAGCTGCCGCGTGGCTTGCAGCGTATCGATCGCGTGGATGTTGATGGTTCGTCACGTCCTGTGGCAGATGACAGCGAAGCGTGATTTTCTTCGTTGATACCGGGCTGAGGCGCGAATGTCGCCAGCCCGCCGATATTTCGTCAGCGTATAATGCCGGATTAAGCCCGACAGAATAAGTTGTCTGCATGCAATAACGAGGTTGTGATGCTCTCTATTTTACGTATCATTGTGGTTGTTATTTATTCGATACTGGTGTGTGTATTTGGCTGTATCTACTGCCTGTTCAGCCCGAGAAATCCGAAACACGTTTCGACCTTTGGTCGTCTTTTCGGTCGTCTTGCGCCGGTGTTTGGCTTAAAGGTTGAGCTGCGTCGCCCGGAAGGTCACCAAAACTTCCCCAACGCGATCTACATCTGTAATCATCAGAATAACTACGACATGATTACCGCGGCGAATATCGTCGAACCCAACACCGTCACCGTGGGTAAGAAAAGCCTGCTGTGGATCCCCTTCTTCGGCATGCTCTACTGGTTGACCGGTAACCTGCTGATCGACAGGGATAATCGCGCCAAAGCCCACGGCACCATTGGGAAACTGATCGCTGAATTTCAGAAGAAGAAAATCTCTTTCTGGATGTTCCCCGAAGGGACGCGCAGCCGTGGTCGTGGGCTGCTGCCGTTTAAAACCGGCGCGTTTCATGCTGCGGTAGCCGCTGGTGTACCGATTATTCCGGTGGTGGTTTCCAACACCCATGACAAAATTAAGCTGAACCGGCTGAAAAACGGTCTGACTATCGTTGAAATGATGCCGCCAGTAGAGACAACGTCGTTTGAAAATCAGTCGGTACGCAAGCTGGCGACCCACTGCCGTGAACTGATGTCGGCAAAACTTGATGAGTTAAATGCTGAAGTCGCTGCACGTGAAGCATCAGGTAAGCTGTAAATTCTCGGAGTGGGCGTGACGTCACGCTCACTCCCGTACTATTGATGCGGCACACAGCCCGCACATAAAGATAACAATGGATTTCGGCCGCCCTGTTGGCCGTTTTTGGCTTACGGAGTCGGGTATGTCCCTTAGTCGTCGTCAGTTTTTTAAGGCCTCAGGCATTGCCCTTTGTGCCTCCTCTTTACCCTTCAGCGCACGTGCGGCCGGGCCGGGTACGCCACTGCCGGTTCCACCACTGATTGAGTCTCGCCGCGGGCAACCCCTGTTCCTGACGATGCAGCGAACCCACTGGTCTTTTGACGGCAGCAGCAAGGCGCAGGTATGGGGCTTTAACGGACTGTATTTAGGGCCAACGGTGCGGGTGTGGAACGGTGATGACGTCAAGCTTATCTACAGCAACCGACTGAATGAGCCGGTCGCAATGACCGTGAGCGGCCTGCAGGTGCCCGGCGCGCTGATGGGCGGAGCGGCCCGCATGATGTCACCCGGCGTTGACTGGTCACCGGTGGTGCCGATCCGCCAGGCGGCCACAACCTGCTGGTATCACGCCAATACGCCGAACCGCATGGCGCCGCATGTGTATAACGGGCTGGCGGGAATGTGGCTGGTGGAAGATGAAGTAAGTAAGTCCTTACCTATTCCCAAGCACTATGGCGTGGACGACTTCCCAATCATTATTCAGGATAAGCGGCTGGATAACTTCGGTACGCCTGAATATGACCCGCCGGGTAACGGCGGCTTTATCGGTGATACGCTGTTGGTCAACGGCGTGCAAAATCCCTTCCTTGAGGTTTCACGTGGCTGGGTGCGCCTGCGTTTACTGAATGCGTCCAATTCCCGTCGCTATCAGCTGCGGATGAGCGACGCCCGCCCGTTTAACGTTATTGCCAGCGACCAGGGCTTCCTGCCCGCGCCGGTGGTGGTTCAGCAGCTGTCACTGGCGCCGGGCGAACGCCGCGAAGTGCTGATAGATATGACCCAGGGGGATGAAGTCTCGATAACGGCGGGGGACGCAGCGGGCATTGTCGACAGGCTGCGCGGCATCTTTGAACCGTCAAGTATCCTGATCTCAACCCTGGTGCTGACCCTCCGCCCGACGGGGCTTTTACCGTTAGTCACCGATAACTTACCGATGCGTATTCTGGCGGATCAGATGATCCCCGGAACCGTCAGCCGCACCCGTGAGTTCCGCCTGGGAGATTCCACGCCGGGCATTAACGGCGCGCTCTGGGATATGTCGCGGATTGATACCCGTGCGGAGCAGGGCAGCTTTGAGCGCTGGATGATTCATGCCGATACGCCACAGGCGTTTCATATTCAGGGCGTAATGTTCCTGATCAAAAGCGTCAACGGTGCACAAACTTTGGCGGAAGATCGCGGCTGGAAGGATACGGTCTGGGTCGATGGCGATGTTGAGCTGCTGGTGTCATTCACACAGTCATCTTCTGAGCACTTCCCGTTTGTCTATTACAGTCAGATGCTGGAAATGGCCGATCGCGGTACGGCGGGGCAGATGCTGGTGAATCCTTCACCGCAGAACTAAACGGTTTGCCCGCGAGGATCGCGGGCAAACCGTGGCGGATTAGTTGAAGTTTTCCGGATCAGGCCCCAGGCGATTGTGACAATCGAGCGCCGTAATCTCACTGACTTCGGTTTTTTGTAGCCGGAAATCAAAGACGTCAAAGTTCTCTTTAATTCGCGATGGCGTAACGGATTTCGGGATCACCACCAGTCCGCTATCCAGATGCCAGCGAATAACGATCTGAGCCGGCGTTTTGCCATATTTCTGTGCCAGCTGTTTGATAATTTCCTGATCGAATACCCCTTTGTCTCCCTGTGCCAGCGGGCTCCACGACTCCGTCTGAATATGATGCATCGCATTCCAGGCATGCAGAGTGCGCTGTTGCAGCATCGGGTGCAGCTCAATCTGATTGATCACCGGACTGACGCCGGTTTCATCCAGCAAACGTTTAAGATGCGGCTCGTTGAAGTTACATACGCCAATACTTTTGGTCAGTCCCTGCTGCTGGAGCTTAATCATCGCCTGCCAGGCGGCAACAAAAGTCTCTTTCTCCGGGCACGGCCAGTGCATCAGATAGAGATCGACGTGGTCCAGCTGCAGTTTTTTCAGGCTGGCTTCCAGCGCCTTTTCGGCATTGAGCTGGTCGTCATTCCACAGCTTTGTTGTGATAAACACGTCGTCCCGCGCCACGTCGGTTTCGCGTAACGCCTGGCCGATACCCTCTTCATTTTTGTAAATTGCCGCGGTATCAATCGAACGATAACCGACGTCCAGCGCGGTCAACGCCGCGCTCCGCGCTTCATCCACGCTGGCCTGCCAGACGCCCAGCCCAAGCTGCGGCATCATATTGCCATCGTGCAGTTTAATGATTGGTTGATCTGCCATGTTCGCTCCTTTTTTGCGGAAAAACCGGTGCAGTGGCACCGGTTGATGGAGGTAAGTCTAGTTGATAAGCGAAGATTCGCAGGGATTAACGTGCGTCGAGATAGATCTGGCGGCTCACATCAAGGGTGATGTCCTGGCGTTCACCCAGCGAGGTGAGCCCTTTTTCCGACAGTTTTTCCAGCAGTGCAGGGATCGAGGAACCGTCGAGCTGATAGTCGGACATGCGGGTCGCAATGCCCATCTGCTCAAAGAAACCGCGCGTGGCGGCGATCGCGCCGTCAATGCGTTCCGCTTCGCTGCCGTCGGTGATCCCCCAGACGCGCGCCGCGTACTGCAACAGTTTTTCGCGCTTGGTATCGCGTTTGATATTCAGCAGAGACGGCAGCACGATAGCCAGCGTTTGCGCGTGATCAATACCGTGCAGTGCCGTCAGCTCGTGACCGAGCATATGGGTTGACCAGTCCTGCGGCACGCCGGCGCCGATCAGGCCATTCAGCGCCAGGGTTGCGCTCCACATCACATTGGCCCGGACGTCATAATTCTCTGGCTCCGCCAGCGCACGTGGGCCTTCTTCAACCAACGTCAGCAGCAGGCCTTCGGCAAAGCGATCCTGCACGCGGGCATCAACCGGCCAGGTGAGGTACTGCTCAACGGTATGCACAAACGCATCCACCACGCCGTTGGCAATCTGACGCGGCGGCAGGCTGTAGGTATACACCGGGTCGAGCACCGCGAACAGCGGGAAAAGATGGTTGCTGCGGAATGCCCGTTTATCGTGCGTGGCGCGGCGGTTTATCACCGCACTGCGGTTCGACTCGGAGCCGGTGGCGGGCAGCGTCAGTACTGACCCGACAGGCAGCGCCCGTTCAATTTCAGCGCCGCCGGTTTCGAGGATGTGCCACGGATCCTTTGGATAAAGCGCCGCAGCGGCAACAAATTTGGTACCGTCCAGCACCGATCCGCCGCCCACCGCCAGCAGGAAGGTGATGTTATCCCGTTTAACCATCTCCACCGCCTGCATCAGGGTGGAGAAATCCGGGTTAGGCTCAATACCGCCAAACTCCTGGAGGTCAAAGCCCTGCAACGCGCTGTAAACCTGATCCATCACGCCATTTTTTTTGACGCTGCCGCCGCCAAACAGGATCAGCACCTTACTGCCGGCGGGAATGGAGGCTGCGAGTTGGGAAATTTGCCCCTGTCCAAACAGGATGCGGGTCGGCGTATGCAGTTCGAAATTGTTCATCGCAATAATCCTGAAAGTATGACGTTTATCAGACAGATTATTGTGCGTAGTCGGTGAATATCGCTCAATGCACATTTCTGCCGGATTCTTGCCTGATCCTCCAAACCACTGGAGAAATGTCGCATGGCAGGCGATGATAACGATGGAAAAAATTTCAGCGGCTGGAAGGGTAAATGGACAGAAGTGCAACATGTGAACGGCTTGCCCGCCGGGTTATCAGCCTGATGAGGCAGAGTCAGGGGCTGTCTTCAGTGCCCGGTATCAGCCTGATCTACGCCGACAGGCATATGGCGCGAACGCCGGTGATGTACCAGCCCGCGATTGTGATCCTGTTTCAGGGACAGAAGACCGGCTACCTCGGCAATACGGTTTTCAGCTATGACGCCAGCAAGTACCTGATGCTGACCATTCCCCTGCCGTTTGAGTGTGAAACCTTTGCCACCCCGGAAGCGCCGCTGGCCGGTATGATGCTTCGGGTCGATCCGCTAAAACTACAGGATTTGCTGATGGACATTGGCGACGACGCCACTTTCCATCCTGAACCGAAAACCTGCGGTATTCATTCGGCGCTGCTAACGCAAGAAATGCTCTGCGCCACCGAACGCCTGCTGGACATGATGAACAATCCGCGCGATGCCCGCGTTCTGGGGCCTCAGCTGGTGCGGGAGATCCTCTATTACGTGCTGCAGGGGCCGTGCGGCGGTGCGCTGCTGGCGCTGGTGAGCCGACAGACGCAGTTCAGCCAGATAGCCCGTGCGCTGCGGCGCATTGAGCATCATTTCACTGATAACCTGAGCGTCGACCTGCTGGCGGCGGAGGCCAATATGAGCGTCTCGGCGTTTCACCATAACTTCAAGGCAGTGACCAGCACCTCGCCGTTGCAGTACCTGAAAAGCTACCGTCTGCATCAGGCGCGCATGATGATGCTGCAGGAGGGGATGAAGGCCAGCGTGGCGGCCATGAAAGTGGGATATGAAAGCGCGTCACAGTTCTCGCGTGAGTTCAAACGCTATTTTGGCGTGACGCCAGGGGAAGAGATGTCGCGGATGCGGCAGCCGGGATAAAACCGGCCCGAATTAACGGGCCTTTTTACGCTTCAGAACCAGCACTACGCTCCCGGTCAGCCCGGCGCACAGCAGGACCACTGGCAGGATCATCAGAATCGCCATCACCTGATCCTCGTGGCGTTTGATAAACGGCACCTGGCTGATGCCATAGCCGAGCGTCACCAGAATCGTCACCCACAGCAGCCCGCTGAGCCAGTTAAACAGCTGGAAGCGTCCGTTTTTCAATCCGGAAATACCGGCCATGGTGGGCAGTATCGTCCTGACGAAAGCGAGGAAGCGGCCAACCAGCAGCGCCAGCAGCCCATGACGGTTAAACAGACTCCACGCCCGCTGATGATACTGCGCGGGAAGATGCAGTAGCCAGCCCTTTACCAGCCGGGTGTTGCCCAGCCAGCGCCCCTGCAAATAGCTCAGCCAGCAGCCAAGGCTGGCAGCGGCAGTCAGGATCAGCATGGTGGGAATAAACCCCATCACGCCTTTGGCAACCATGGCGCCGGCCAGCAGCAGCAGGCTGTCGCCGGGTAGAAATGACGCCGGCAGCAAACCATTTTCAAGCAGCAACGTGATAAACATAATCCCGTAAACAACCCAAATCACATCAGGATTGGCCAGCGCGGTAAAATCCTGATGCCAGAGCGCCTGAACAATCTCGTGTAAAACACCCATGTGTTATCCCGTTAGCTACAGCTATGTCCTTATAGTACCCGCAAATTCTACCAGATATCTTGATCAAAGGCGCGAACAGCGCGCCTTATTAATAATTTGTTGAAGTGGCGCAGATTACTGGCCGAGTCTGTCGAACCCCGCGCGCAAATCTTCAATCAAATCGTCAACGTGTTCCAGACCGATATGCACCCGAACCAGCGTACCGCTGAAGTCAACACCACCTGCGGGGCGAATAGCGGCCAGCTCTTCAGGCTGACTGGCGAGGATCAGCGACTCATAGCCCCCCCAGGAGTAGGCCATGCTGAAATGGCTGAAATTATCCAGGTAGTGTGCCAGGCGTTCGCTGCTCAGCCGTTCTTTCAGCACAAAAGAGAACAGGCCGCTACTACCGCTAAAATCGCGCAGCCAGAATTCATGGCCCTTGCACTGCGGCAGCGCCGGATGATTGACCCGCTCAACCTCATCGCGCTCTGCCAGCCACTGCGCAATCTGAATGCTGCTCTCCTGATGCTGACGCAGGCGCACGGCGAGCGTGCGCAGCCCGCGGCTGGTGATATAAGCGGTATCGGCATCCACCATCTGGCCCATCAGGTAAGAGTTTTCCCGCAGCTGCGCCCAGCAGCGTTGATTGGCTACCGCGGTGCCGATCATGGCATCAGAGT
>CAJYIY010000084.1 GCA_913775305.1 uncultured Erwinia sp.
CGAACGTCTGTTCAGCTTTGAATTCCCGGAAGCGCCCGGTGCACTGCTGCGCTTCCTGCAAACGCTGGGAACGCACTGGAATATTTCGCTGTTCCACTACCGCAGCCACGGTACTGACTATGGTCGCGTACTGGCCGCGTTTGAGCTCAGCGAGAGTGAACCGCAGTTCGAAGAGCATCTGGCAGCGCTGGGTTATGATTTTCACGATGAAACCCACAACCCGGCGTTTCGTTTCTTCCTGGCGGGCTAAAGCAGTTTCCAGAACGCATCAATAAGCGGCTCGGTGAGCCGCTTTTTTTGTACGCAGACGCCCAACTCAAACGGTGCCACCATCTCGACATCCTCCAGTTCAAGAATACGATTACGAATAGGCTCCGGGCTGTTTTCCAGCACTACATCCGGCAGCAGTGCGATACCACAGCCCAGTGCGACCATTGAAACAATCGCCTCGTGTCCCGAAACCGTGGCATAGATCTGCGGATTAGCGATATGGCGATGGCGGAACCAGAGATCGATTCGTCGCCGTGACGGACCCTGAGCGGGCAGGATAAACGGGATCTGCGCCCAGTTGGGCTGTGGGTCCGTTGCCTGAGTGCGTACCGGGCAAGGCAGGGCAGGCGCGATCAGCACCAACGGGATTAGCCCCAGCGGGGTAAAACCAATGCTGGCAGGCAGCGTTTCCGGCCGTCCGGCAATGGCAATATCCACTTCGTTACTCTGTACTTTTTCGACCGCATCGGCTGCGTCACCGGTGGTCAGCTTAATTTCAACCAGCGGATGCTCAGCGCGAAAGCGATCAAGGATCGGCGGCAGATGGCTGTAAGCGGCAGTCACAGAACAAAACAGACGTAGTTCACCACTCAGCGACGGGCCGTTTTGCCCGATGGCATGGCGCATTTGCTGATATTGCAGCAACGTCTGCTGAGCAAACTGCCTCAGGCGCTCACCCGCATCGGTCAGGGTAACGGTGCGATTGTCACGCAGGAAAAGTGCCTGCCCCAGATCTTCCTCCAGGCGTTGGATCTGTCGGGAGAGCGTTGAGGGGCTGACGTGCATGGCGCGCGCACTGCGCCCGAAATGGCGGCTCTCCGCCAGATGAAGGAATAATTTCAGGTCGCGCAAATCCATGGAATGGAGCCTCGTTTTTACGTTGCAGAACATGCAACATCACGTTGTTAATATATCAATTTCAGCAATGGATTTCCTGTCATATGATAGGGTCTATTCAGGGCGGAGAAATCGACAGCCCGGACAACAAATAACATGTGAACATAACCTCAGGAGTACCCATGTCTAACTATTTCAACACTTTGAACCTGCGCAACCAGTTAGCGCAATTAGGTAAATGTCGCTTCATGGCGCGTGAAGAATTTGCTGATGAAGCAAGCTACCTGAAAGGGAAAAAAGTCGTCATCGTTGGCTGTGGTGCTCAGGGTCTGAACCAGGGCCTTAACATGCGCGACTCTGGCCTGAACATCTCTTACGCTCTGCGTGCAGAAGCGATTGCTGAGAAACGTGCTTCATGGCGTAAAGCGACCGAAAACGGTTTCCAGGTTGGCACCTACGAAGAACTGATCCCTCAGGCTGACCTGGTGGTTAACCTGACTCCGGACAAGCAGCACTCTGCCGTTGTTCAGGCCGTACAGCCGTTAATGAAGGATGGTGCTGCGCTGGGCTACTCTCACGGCTTCAACATCGTTGAAGTGGGCGAGCAGATCCGTAAAGACATCACCGTGGTGATGGTGGCACCGAAGTGCCCGGGTACGGAAGTTCGTGAAGAGTACAAACGTGGTTTCGGTGTTCCAACGCTCATCGCAGTTCACCCGGAAAACGATCCGAAGGGTGAAGGCATGGCTATTGCTAAAGCCTGGGCCGCAGCAACCGGCGGTCACCGTGCGGGCGTGCTGGAGTCTTCTTTCGTGGCGGAAGTTAAATCTGACCTGATGGGTGAGCAGACTATTCTGTGCGGTATGCTGCAGGCTGGTTCTCTGCTGTGCTTCGACAAGCTGGTGGCAGAAGGGACTGATGCGGCTTACGCAGAAAAACTGATTCAGTTTGGCTGGGAAACGATCACTGAAGCCCTGAAGCAGGGTGGTATCACTCTGATGATGGATCGCCTGTCTAATCCGGCAAAACTGCGTGCCTATGCGCTGTCCGAGCAGCTGAAAACCATCATGGCTCCGCTGTTCCAGAAGCATATGGATGACATCATCTCCGGTGAGTTCTCTTCCGGCATGATGGCTGACTGGGCCAACGACGATAAAAAACTGCTGGGCTGGCGCGAAGAGACCGGTAAAACGGCGTTTGAAAATGCAGCACAGTTCGAAGGTAAGATTGCCGAGCAGACCTACTTCGACGAAGGTGTGGTGATGGTTGCTATGGTTAAAGCAGGCGTTGAGCTGGCGTTTGAAACCATGCTGGATGCGGGCATCATTGAAGAATCAGCCTACTACGAATCACTGCACGAACTGCCGCTGATCGCCAACACTATCGCACGTAAGCGTCTGTACGAAATGAACGTGGTAATCTCTGATACCGCAGAATATGGTAACTACCTGTTCTCTTACGCGGCGGTACCGCTGCTGCAAGAGTTTATGACCACGCTGCAGGCAGGCGACCTGGGCAAAGCAGCGAACGCTTCAACGACCGTTGATAACGCACAGCTGCGTGATGTTAACGAAGCGATTCGTCAGCACCCGATTGAAACTGTTGGCCGCACCCTGCGTGGCTACATGACCGATATGAAACGTATCGCAGTAGCAGGCTAATTTTTTCTGCGGGTTAACTATCCGTCAGAGCGTAAAATGGCACCCGAGGGTGCCATTTTTTATTTACGATACAGCACCTTAATAATGTGGTAGCCGAACTGGGTGTGCAGTGGGCCCTGTGGCTCGATCAGTGGGCAAGAGAACACCACTTTATCGAATGCCGGTACCATCGCGCCCTGTTTAAATTCACCCAGATGTCCGCCTTTTTTACCTGACGGGCAGGTAGAGTGCTTCTTCGCCAGCTTCTCGAAGTCAGCACCCTGCTTCAGCTGTTCTAACAGATCCAGTGCCAGTTTCTCTTCTTTAACCAGAATGTGTAATGCTGCTGCCATTTTCGCCATTATGCTCTCCAGAATATTCAGTCAGTCAGGCCCGCGGCCGGATGGCGCATACTATACCTGCTCACTCTTACCGACGCGACAGGGACATGTGGTTCCCTGTTGGCTCACCGGCTACGCGGCGATCTGACGATCGTGTTGCTGACCGTGCCTTTCGGGCGACGATGTGCATCTTGTTGATTCACCTTACCTTAGCGTTTCTTCACGGTTTTGATGGGTACCATTGCTCTACAGTCAGGCTTTCTTTGGTTATACTTCCTGCCTGTTTTATGAGTGGAATAATCAAGCTATGCGTCTTAATCCTGGTCAGCAGCACGCCGTTGAATTTGTTACCGGACCCTGTCTGGTACTGGCTGGAGCCGGATCGGGTAAAACGCGCGTTATCACCAATAAAATTGCGCATCTGATCCGCGAATGTGGCTATCAGGCGCGGCACATCGCTGCCGTGACCTTTACCAATAAAGCATCGCGCGAAATGAAAGAACGCGTGGCGCAAACGCTGGGCCGCAAAGAAGCGCGCGGCCTGATGATCTCAACCTTTCACACCCTCGGACTGGAAATTATCAAGCGCGAATATGCTGCGCTGGGGATGAAATCTAACTTTTCGCTATTTGACGATCAGGACCAGCTGGCGCTGTTGAAAGATCTGACCGAAGAGTGGCTGGAAAACGATAAAAATCTGCTTCAGCAGCTGACTTCGACGATCTCAAACTGGAAAAACGATCTGCTGGATCCATCGCGTGTCGCCGCAGGCGCTCAGTCTGAGCGCGATAAGCTCTTTGCTCACTGCTATGCACTGTATGACAGGCACCTGAAATCCTGCAACGTACTGGATTTCGACGATCTGATCCTGCTGCCTACGCTGCTGTTCCAGCGTAATCTGGACGTGCGCGAACGCTGGCAGCAGCGCATTCGTTACCTGCTGGTGGACGAATATCAGGATACCAACACCAGCCAGTACGAACTGGTTAAACTGCTGGTGGGATCGCGGGCGCGCTTTACCGTCGTGGGGGATGATGACCAGTCTATTTACTCATGGCGCGGGGCACGGCCACAGAATCTGGTGCTGCTGAAAGAGGACTTCCCTGCGCTGCAGGTGATCAAGCTGGAGCAGAACTATCGTTCAACCGAGCGTATTCTGAAAGCGGCAAATATCCTGATTGCTAATAATCCGCACGTTTTTGAAAAACGCCTCTTCTCCGAGCTGGGCTATGGCGCCGAACTTAAGGTGGTGATGGCCAACCATGAAGAGCACGAGGCCGAACGGGTGGCGGGTGAGCTGATCGCACATCATTTTATTAATAAGACAGAGTATAAAGATTACGCCATTCTTTATCGCGGCAACCACCAGTCGCGGGTGTTTGAAAAAATGCTGATGCAGAATCGCATCCCGTACCGGATTTCCGGTGGTACTTCGTTCTTCTCGCGCCCGGAGATCAAAGACCTGCTGGCCTATCTGCGGGTGCTGACTAACGCCGATGACGACAGCGCCTTTATGCGCATCGTGAATACCCCCCGGCGCGAAATTGGATCGGCCACGCTGCAAAAGTTGGGTGAATGGGCAATGCAGCGCAATAAAAGCCTGTTTACCGCCAGCTTTGATATGGGGCTGAGCCAGACCTTAACCGGACGCGGGCTGGAATCACTCCAGCGCTTCACCTACTGGCTACAGGATATTGCCCGGCTGGCCGAGCGGGAGCCGGTTGCTGCCGTACGCGATCTGATCCACGGCATCGACTACGAAAGCTGGCTGTTTGAAACCTCTGCCAGCCCGAAAGCGGCTGAAATGCGGATGAAGAACGTGAATACGCTGTTCCAGTGGATGACAGAAATGCTTGAAGGCAGCGATATTGATGAGCCGATGACGCTGACCCAGGTGGTCACCCGCTTTACGCTGCGCGACATGATGGAACGCGGGGAGAGCGATGAAGAAGTCGATCAGGTTCAACTGATGACGCTGCATGCGTCAAAAGGACTCGAGTTTCCCTACGTGTATCTGGTGGGCATGGAGGAGGGGTTGTTACCCCATCAGAGCAGCATTGATGAGAACAACATTGAGGAAGAACGACGTCTGGCCTATGTTGGCATCACCCGCGCTCAGAAAGAGCTGACCTTCACCCTGTGCCGTGAGCGTCGTCAGTACGGTGAGCTGATTCGCCCGGAACCCAGCCGATTTCTGCTTGAACTGCCGCAGGATGATTTGCAGTGGGAACGTGAGCGCAAGGTGGTCAGTGCGGAAGAAAGAATGCAAACCGGCCAAAGTCGGGTAGCCGGTTTGAGAGCGATGCTGGATAAAGCGAAGAAGTAAGATACCCGTCAGGCGACAGTCAGATCCCAGTGTACATAACTCTGCCAGTGGATTTCCTGCTCAAGCAGCTCGGCGCGTAACGGATGCGCCTGCAGCCAGCCGGCGGGCAGCGTCAGGCTCAGCGTATCGTCATCGGCCTGTAAACGGACTGCGGGCAGGGTATTATCACGACGGCGACTGGAAAAGATAATCGCCAGGCGTAGCAGGCGGCACAGGCGCTCCGCAACGCGCGGCGGCACGGCATTTTGCTGGCTTAACAGCGCCAGATCGATACCGTTAACCTGGTTTTGTAGCAGGGTAGCCAGCAGTTTTTTCTGCGCGGGCGTAAAGCCCGGCAGATCCAGATGGCGCACAAGGTAAGCGGAATGCTGCGGCGCCTGACGGAAATCGACACTCAGGCCAATTTCATGGATCAGGCAGGCGCTTTCTAACATGTTACGGCTCAGGTCGTCCAGCTTCCAGCTGTTGCTCACCTGGCGGGTGAAACTTTCTGCCAGTTGGCGAACGCGCTCGGCCTGCTCAACATCAATCGCAAAGCGGCGTTGTACATTGAGCAGCGTCCGCTTACGGATATCGCGATCGACCGGAAGATGCGGCATCCCGTACACCAGACCTTCGCGCAGCGCGCCACCGGCCAGCGTCATGCTGCTGATATCCAGTTCGATGAAAATGGCAATCAGGATCGACAACCCGCTCGGGAACACCAGAGCACGTTCCAGCGTAAGCCCTTCTATTTCGAGCTCTTCCAGCTTGCCGCACTGAATTGCTCGCTGTTTAAGCTGCTGCAGTTTGTTCAGGGTAATGTGTTCATCCATTCCCTGCGCCATCATGATTTCCTGGAGCGCCTGCACGGTACCGGAAGCACCAACGCATACCTGCCAGCCCTGTTTACGCAGGACACCCGCGACCGGACGGATCATGTCACGGGCAGCCTCTTCGGCCTGAGCGAAATTCTCTTTTCCCAGATGGCGGTCAGTAAAATAACGCTCCAGCCAGGTCACGCAACCCATCGACAGGCTGAACAGTGAGGTGGTCTGTGAACCTGTTCCGGTGACCAGTTCCGTACTGCCACCACCAATGTCCACTACCAGGCGTTTATCTGAACCACCAGTGGTGTGGGCGACACCCTGATAAATCAGCCGGGCTTCCTCTTCTCCGCTGATCACATTGATCGGGCAATTAAGGATTTGCCTGGCCTTGACCAGAAAGCTGTCGGCGTTGACGGCGATACGCAGCGTGGCGGTTGCCACTACGCGGATCTGCTCGGGGGGAATATCCTGAAGTTGTTCAGAAAACAGGCGCAGACACTGCCAGCCACGCTCCATGGCTTCTTCGGAGAGGTGGTTGCTGCCATCAAGACCGGCAGCGAGACGCACTTTACGCTTGATGCGGGCAACGGTCTGGATACTGCCAGCCACCTCGCGCACCACCAACATATGAAAACTGTTCGATCCGAGATCGATTGCAGCATAGAGTGATGAGGCGCTTAGCATAGAGACGTTAACCTGAGCGTTTGCGGTTAGGATTTCGCGGTGCGCCACCACGGCGATTGTTATTACCCCCACGGCGCAGATTGTTGCCTGTGCGGTTACGGGTTAAGCGTTTTGGCGGCGGTAGATCATTCATCAGCGCATCGCTGTTATAGCGGCTGACCGGAATGCTGTGACCAATATACTCTTCAATAGCTGGCAGGTTCAATGCATACTCTTCACAGGCCAGGCTGATTGAGTGTCCATTAGCGCCAGCGCGGCCGGTACGCCCGATGCGGTGAACATAATCCTCGCGATCGTCAGGGAGATCGTAGTTGAACACGTGCGTTACCGCAGGAATGTGCAGTCCACGAGCGGCTACATCGGTAGCCACCAGGATATCCACATCACCTTTCGTGAAATCGTCCAGAATACGCAGGCGTTTTTTCTGTGCCACATCACCGGTCAGCAGACCGACGCGGTGACCATCGGCCGCCAGGTGGCCCCAGATGTCTTCGCAGCGATGTTTGGTGTTGGCGAAAATGATCGCCCGGTCAGGCCACTCTTCTTCCAGCAGCGTTTGCAGCAAACGCATTTTTTCTTCGTTGGAAGGATAGAACAGCTCTTCTTTAATACGGTGTCCGGTTTTTTGCTCGGGCTCGACCTCAACGTACTCGGCGTTGTTCATATTTTCAAAAGCCAGCTCGCGTACGCGGAACGACAGCGTTGCAGAGAACAACATGTTCAGGCGCTGATTGGCGGCAGGCATGCGCCGGAACAGCCAGCGAATATCTTTTATAAAGCCGAGATCGAACATGCGATCGGCTTCGTCAAGGACAACGACCTGGATAGCACCTAAATTAACGTGATTTTGTTTGGCGTAATCGATTAAACGGCCCGTGGTGCCAATCAAAATATCGACACCGCTTTCCAGCACTTTTAGCTGTTTATCATAACCATCGCCACCGTAGGCAAGGCCGAGTTTCAACCCGGTGACCTGCGCCAGCGGTTCCGCATCCGCGTGGATCTGAACGGCCAGTTCACGCGTCGGAGCCAGAATCAGCGCGCGCGGTTGGTTAACCTGGCGGCCTTCCGGAGCAGGGTGAGAAAGAAGATGATGAAACGTTGACGTTAAAAACGCCATCGTTTTGCCCGTACCGGTTTGCGCCTGACCTGCTACATCACGCCCAGAGAGCGTAAAAGGTAATGCCAGCGCCTGGATAGGCGTGCAATGTTGAAACCCTTTTTTATCAAGAGCTTCAATGACCTGAGGATGCAGGGCGAAGTCGGAAAACTTCTTTTCGGTTAAGTGTGTTTTGCTCATAGTGTGGTAGAATATCAGCTTAGTATTGCTTTACGAAAGCATATCCGTTGAAATAAAAGCAGTGAAATTGTTAATCCGATGCTGCTTAATGCTACATCATCAAGATCAAGATAATCCCCTGGAGTAAACATGAGCGCTCAAATTGTTCACCTGTCCGATGATAGCTTCGAAACTGATGTCCTGAAAGCTGATGGTTTAACCCTGGTAGACTTCTGGGCGGAATGGTGTGGCCCTTGCAAGATGATTGCCCCGATCCTGAACGAAGTTGCCGAAGAGTACGAAGGTAAACTGACCATTGCCAAGCTCAACATTGATGAGCACCCGGCTACAGCGCCTAAATATGGCATTCGCGGTATCCCAACGCTGCTGCTGTTCAAAGGCGGTGAAGTGATCGCGACTAAAGTTGGCGCACTGTCTAAAGGTCAGCTTAAAGAGTTCCTGAACGCGAACCTGGGCTAATCATGCTGTGCCGGCGGCTTGCGGTTTGGAATTTTGCTCAGACCGCTAGACGCCCGGCATTAAGCATGCTAAGTTAAATCTGCTGCACGACGAACTTACCTGTAGTCTAAATCTTTAGAATTATCCCTTGTTGAACACTGTATTTATCTAAATCTTACAGACATTCAGCAATCTGACGGTTAGCACCAACTGAATTCCGGCGTCTTTCTTTACCGTCTCCTCGTTTCGGATCTGCGTTTTCCTGTACGTGATCATCGAGCGGACTTTAGAACAGAGTGCCATTTAACAGGCATGGACCTTTTGCCATACTATTCACGACAAACAGTTCAAGTTTTACCCCGAGTTTAAGAACCCACCATTATGAATCTTACCGAATTAAAAAATACGCCGGTTTCTGACCTGATCACTCTCGGCGAAAATATGGGGCTGGAAAACCTGGCGCGCATGCGCAAACAGGATATTATCTTCGCCATCCTTAAGCAGCATGCTAAAAGTGGCGAAGATATCTTCGGCGATGGCGTACTCGAGATACTCCAGGACGGATTTGGTTTCCTCCGCTCCGGAGACAGTTCCTACCTCGCAGGCCCCGATGACATCTACGTTTCCCCCAGCCAAATCCGCCGCTTCAACCTTCGCACTGGTGACACAATTTCTGGAAAGATCCGTCCACCTAAAGAGGGTGAGCGTTACTTTGCGTTGCTGAAAGTTAACGAAGTTAACTATGACAAACCGGAAAATGCGCGTAGCAAAATCCTGTTTGAAAACTTAACCCCGCTGCACGCGAATTCCCGTCTGCGTATGGAGCGTGGTAACGGGTCAACCGAAGACCTTACCGCACGCGTGCTGGATCTGGCCTCGCCGATTGGCCGCGGCCAGCGTGGCCTGATCGTGGCACCGCCGAAAGCCGGTAAAACCATGCTGTTGCAGAACATCGCCCAGAGCATCGCTTATAACCATCCTGACTGTGTGCTGATGGTGCTGCTGATTGACGAGCGCCCGGAAGAAGTGACCGAGATGCAGCGTCTGGTGAAAGGTGAAGTGATTGCTTCCACCTTCGACGAACCGGCATCACGTCACGTGCAGGTTGCTGAGATGGTGATTGAGAAGGCTAAGCGCCTGGTTGAGCATAAAAAGGATGTGATTATCCTGCTGGACTCCATCACTCGTCTGGCTCGTGCTTACAACACCGTTGTTCCTGCTTCTGGTAAAGTGCTGACCGGTGGTGTGGATGCTAACGCCCTGCATCGTCCAAAGCGTTTCTTCGGTGCTGCCCGTAACGTTGAAGAGGGTGGCAGCCTGACTATCATCGCGACGGCGCTGGTCGATACCGGTTCTAAAATGGATGAAGTTATCTACGAAGAATTTAAAGGTACCGGCAACATGGAGCTGCATCTTGCGCGTAAAATTGCCGAGAAGCGCGTGTTCCCTGCGATCGACTATAATCGTTCAGGAACGCGTAAAGAAGAGCTGCTTACCACATCCGAAGAGCTGCAAAAAATGTGGATCCTGCGCAAAATTATTCACCCAATGGGTGAGATTGACGCGATGGAGTTCCTCATTAATAAACTGGCGATGACCAAAACAAACGACGAATTCTTCGACATGATGAAACGTTCGTAATGGTTTAGTAATGCGATGAGAATGGTGCGCCCCGTAGCGCTACCATTCCATTGTACTTGCCAAAAAACAAACTCGGGTAACGCCACGCTTAGTCGTGGCGTTTTTTGTTTTTGACCTATACGCTAGCCAGTTAAAGGAGAGCTAAAACTGGTGTATGGCGCGGGACTGCAATTAAACGATGTTAATTTTGCTCGTCCTGATCAATAAAATCAGAATTACACGGATGATTATGGCACTGTTTTTGCTTATAACATTACGCAATTCTTCGCAGAGAGCTGATTAATGTGGATTTACTCAATATGAGTACTGAGCTTGCACTGACTTTTATTTTTTCGCTGGCGTTTTTGTTTTTTGCGCGCAAGGCAGCTAAAAAAATCGGTCTGGTTGACAGACCCAACTATCGTAAGCGTCATCAGGGTGTCATTCCTCTGGTGGGGGGGATTTCTGTTTTTGCCGGTAGCTGCTTTGCTTTCGCCATTTCCGATTACTACATTCCTCATTTCATGCTGTATCTGGCGTGTGCAGGCTGCCTGGTTCTGGTTGGTGCCCTCGATGACCGTTTTGATATCAGTGTAAAATTTCGCGCGGTCGTTCAGGCTGGCGTTGCCGTGGTGATGATGGTTAAGGCCAAGCTGTATCTGTTTAGTCTGGGTCATCTCTTCGGCCCCTGGGAACTGGTCGTAGGCCCGTTTGGCTATGTACTGACGCTGTTTGCCGTCTGGGCCGCTATCAACGCCTTCAATATGGTTGATGGTATTGATGGCCTGCTGGGAGGGCTTTCCTGTGTGTCTTTTATGGCGATGGGGATCATCCTGCTGTTTGACGGCCAGACCAGCCTGGCAATGTGGTGTTTTACGATGATCGCTGCGATTGTCCCCTATATCCTGCTCAATCTCGGCATGTTTGGCGGTCGCTATAAAGTCTTTATGGGCGACGCCGGAAGTACCCTGATTGGTTTCACGATTATCTGGATCCTGCTGGCAGCCACCCAGGGTGAAAGCCATCCGATCACTCCGGTCACTGCCCTGTGGTTGATCGCTATTCCTTTGATGGATATGGTCGCTATTATGTACCGCCGTCTTAGCAAAGGGATGAGCCCTTTCTCGGCAGACCGTCAGCATATTCATCACCTTATTATGCGCGCGGGCTTCACCTCGCGGCAGGCGTTTATGCTGATTACGCTGGCAGCCGCGCTGCTGGCGGCGATTGGCGTACTGGGCGAATATCTGAGTTTTACCCCAGAGTGGGTCATGCTGATCCTGTTTTTGTTGGCTTTTATGCTTTACGGCTACTGCATAAAACGGGCCTGGCGCGTTGCGCGGATGATCAAGCGAGTCAAGCGTCGACTGCGTAACAACAACGACAGCAAAATTTTTTAACTGATTGATAGATGCCCTGACAATAAGGAAATGATGTATGACCCATCCTGTTGCTGCCGATAACGAGCTGGATATTCGCGGTCTTTGCTGCGCGCTATGGCGCGGTAAACTCTGGATTATCGGCGGAGGAATGCTGTTTGCTCTGTTGGCCTGGATCTACACGCTGCTGGTCACGCCGAAATGGAGCACTACCGCTATTACCGACCGACCCACAGTTAACATGCTGTCCGGTTTCTATTCCCAGCAACAATTCCTCAATAATCTGGATCAGCGTGCCGGAAATCTCAGCCTGAACGCACTGCAGCCAACGGTGATGGATGAAGCTTACCAGGAATTTATCATGCAGCTTTCCGCCTGGGACACCCGCCGCGATTTCTGGCTGCAATCTGATTATTACAAACAGCGTCAAACCGACAGCGCGCGCGAAAATGCGGCATTGCTGGATGAACTGATTGCAAATATCCAGTTCCAACCGGCAGACGCGGCGAAAAACATCAACGATACCGTTAAGCTGATAGCTGAAACCTCGGTGGATGCTAATACGCTGCTGCGCCAGTATGTGGCTTTTGCCAATGCACGTGCTACCGCGCATCTGACTGAAGAGCTGGCCGGGGCCTGGGCGGCACGCAGTATCCAGCTGAAAGCGCAGATTAAGCGTCAGGAAGCCGTTGCCAATGCGATTTACGATCGTGAGATCCACAGCGTCGAGCAGGCGTTGAAGATAGCTCAGCAGCAGGGCTTCGAACAGATTAAAACCGATACCCCTTCCGAACAGTTACCGGATTCCGAGCTGTTCCTGCTGGGGCGACCGATGCTGCAGGCGCGGCTGGAAAACCTGCGTGCCAGCGGCCCTTCTTACGATCTTGAGTACGATCAGAACCGTGCCATGCTGGCCACGCTCAATGTCGGTCCGACGCTGGTGAAGTCATTCCAGACCTGGCGCTATCTGCGCACGCCGGAAGAACCGGTAACCCGCGACAGCCCGCGTCGTCTGTTATTGATGGTTATGTGGGGAGCGGTAGGTGCCCTCGCTGGCGCAGGGACCGCGCTGATACGCCGACCTCGCAAGGGTCATGTTGTTAATCAACGGACGAATTGAGAGAGCGACGGTGAAAGTATTAACGGTTTTTGGCACGCGCCCTGAGGCGATAAAGATGGCTCCGCTGGTCCATGCGCTGGGGCAGGATCATGAAATAGAGTCTCGTCTGTGCGTCACCGCCCAGCATCGTGAAATGCTGGATCAGGTTCTGCATCTGTTTTCACTGGTGCCGGATTACGATCTGAATATCATGCGTCCGGGGCAGGGGCTGACCGAGATCACCAGCCGCATCCTGGAAGGACTGAAAACGGTATTTGCTGATTTTACCCCTGATGTGGTGCTGGTGCATGGTGATACCACGACCACGCTGGCAGCCAGCCTCGCGGCGTTCTATCACCGTATCCCGGTCGGGCATGTTGAAGCGGGCTTACGTACCGGGGATCTTTACTCACCCTGGCCTGAAGAGGCGAACCGCACGCTGACCGGGCACCTTGCCAGCTATCATTTTGCGCCGACTGAGCGTTCCCGGCAGAACCTGCTGCGTGAAAACCTGCCTGATTCGCGGGTTTTTGTTACCGGCAATACGGTGATCGACGCGCTTTTCTGGGTGCGGGATCGCGTGCTGAGCCATGACAATCTGCGCACCAGCCTGGCGGCACGGTATCCGTTCCTGGATGCCGATAAAAAACTGCTGCTGGTTACCGGGCACCGCCGGGAAAGCTTTGGCGGCGGCTTTGAGCGCATTTGTAACGCGCTGGCGGAGATCGCCCGCCTGCATCCGCAGTTGCAGATTGTCTATCCGGTCCACCTCAATCCGAACGTCAGCGAGCCGGTGAACCGTATTCTGAAAGGAATCGATAACATCTTTTTGATAGAGCCGCAGGAGTATCTGCCGTTTGTCTGGCTGATGGATCGTGCCTGGCTGATCCTGACCGACTCCGGAGGTATTCAGGAAGAGGCTCCGTCACTGGGTAAACCGGTGCTGGTAATGCGTGATGCGACCGAGCGTCCCGAGGCGATAGAAGCAGGCACGGTCAGACTGGTGGGGACCGATGGTGCCAAAATAGTCAGCGAAGTGACCCGCCTGCTGAGTGATGAAGCTGCCTGGCAAACGATGAGTCACGCACATAATCCTTACGGCGACGGACTTGCCTGCAAGCGAATTGTGCAGGCATTAAAAAACAATCGGATTACATTATGAATTTCAACACCATTTCTGTTATCGGCCTGGGGTATATCGGCCTGCCAACCGCAGCGGCTTTTGCCTCGCGTCAGAAGCAGGTTATCGGCATTGATGTAAATGCCCACGCGGTGGACACCATCAATCGCGGTGAGATCCACATTGTTGAACCCGATCTCGATCGGGTGGTGAAAACCGCCGTTGAGGGCGGATTTTTACGCGCTGCCACCCGGCCGGAACCTGCAGATGCTTTTTTGATAGCCGTTCCTACGCCGTTTGAAGAAAATCACCAGCCCGATATGTCTTATGTGCGCGCCGCTGCGAATTCGGTTGCACCGGTGCTGAAAAAAGGCGATCTGGTGATCCTCGAGTCCACGTCGCCCGTTGGTGCTACCGAGCAGATGGCGGAATGGCTGGCCGGTGAACGTCCCGATCTGACCTTTCCACAGCAGGCAGGTGACGCGTCGGATATCCATATTGCCTATTGCCCGGAACGCGTGCTGCCGGGACAGGTGATGGTTGAGCTGTTTAAAAACGATCGGGTCATTGGTGGCATGACCGCCGCCAGTTCGCAACGGGCCTGTGACCTGTACAACCTCTTTCTTGAGGGCGAGTGCGTGGTTACCAACGCCCGAACCGCTGAACTGTGCAAATTAACCGAGAACAGTTTCCGCGACGTCAATATCGCTTTCGCCAATGAACTCTCACTGATCTGCGCCGAACAGAAAATTAATGTCTGGGAGCTGATCCGCCTGGCTAACCGCCATCCGCGAGTGAATATCCTGCAGCCTGGCCCCGGCGTGGGGGGACACTGTATCGCCGTCGATCCGTGGTTTATTGTTGCGCAAAACCCGCAGCAGTCACGTTTAATCCGTACCGCGCGTGAGGTCAATGACGCCAAACCACACTGGGTGCTGGAGCAGGTGAAACAGCAGATGGCGGAATGCCTGATGACCAGCAACAAGCGCGCCAGTGATCTGAAAATTGCCTGCTTTGGCCTGGCGTTCAAGCCGGACATTGACGATCTGCGGGAAAGTCCGGCGATGCAAGTGACCCGATTAATTGCCGACTGGCATCAGGGCAGCACGCTGGTGGTGGAGCCGCATGTGCAACGCCTGCCGGAAAAACTACGGGATAAGGTGACGCTGGTGTCGCTGGACGATGCGCTCAGGCAGGCAGATGTCCTGGTGATGCTGGTCGATCATCGCCAGTTTAAAGCTATCGCGCCTGACGCCGTACAGCAGCGCTTTATCGTTGATACCAAAGGTGTCTGGCGATGATCACTGCTGCCGCTTTTCCTGTCCGTGGAGGGACGCATGTTCGCCACACTTAAACCTCTCGCCTGGGAAAATGCGTTTTTTCATCAACAGAGTGCCCTGCTGGAACTGCAGGGAGAAACGCCCTTGGATGTCACCCAACTCGATGACTGGCCGCTGGTGCAGGTCAAGGTACTGGCGCAGCAAAGTGCCGAGCTGGATGCACTCGGTGCTTTGGGATTCCGCATGGTGGAAGGGGAAGTGGACTGCGTGCTGGGCATGACCCCAGCCGAGCGCCCGACCGGTATTCGTATCGCCCGTGCCGAACATATCCCTGCCCTGCGCCAGGCGGCGAGTGAAGCCTTCACCTGGAGCCGGTTTCGCGCCCCCTGGTTTGCCGCCGGCGAAAGCGGACGCTTTTACGCGCAGTGGATTGAGAATGCCGTGCGCGGCACCTTCGACCACCAATGTTTGCTGGCGGTTGACGAGCAGGGCAGCCTGCAGGGCTTTGTCTCTCTGCGCGAGCTAAATGACGCGACGGCGCGCATAGGGCTACTGGCCGTGCTCCCTGCTTTCCAGGGCCTGGGGATTGGCCAGCGGCTGATGGATGCGGCAAATGACTGGTGCCGCGCCCGACGCCTGACCCGACTTCACGTTGCCACGCAGCAGGGGAATCTTGCTGCGCTGCGCCTCTATCTACGCTGCGGTGGCGTGATTGAACGTACCGCCTACTGGTTATACAGGAAAACGTCATGATCCCGTTTAATGCGCCACCGGTGGTGGGAACTGAACTCGAATATATGCAGTCGGCTATGAACAGCGGCAAACTGTGCGGCGATGGCGGCTTTACCCGCCGGTGCCAGCAGTGGATGGAGCAGCGTTTTGGCAGCCGTAAAGTGCTTCTGACCCCTTCCTGTACCGCTTCGCTGGAAATGGCGGCGATCCTGACCGATATCCAACCCGGCGATGAAGTGATCATGCCGAGCTATACCTTTGTGTCTACCGCCAATGCTTTCGTTTTGCGCGGTGCCACCATTGTCTTTGTCGACGTGCGTCCGGATACGATGAATCTTGACGAGACGCTGATCGAGGCGGCGATCACTGAACGGACGAAAGCCATTGTTCCGGTCCACTACGCCGGCGTAGCCTGCGAGATGGACACCATTATGGCGCTGGCGAAGAAGCATAAGTTATGGGTAATCGAAGATGCGGCGCAGGGGGTGATGTCGACCTATAAGGGGCGCGCGCTGGGCACCATTGGCCACATTGGCTGTTTCAGCTTCCATGAGACAAAAAACTACACCGCCGGAGGCGAGGGGGGGGCGACGCTGATTAACGATGCCGCGCTGGTTGAGCGTGCGGAAATCATTCGAGAAAAAGGCACCAATCGCAGCCAGTTCTTCCGCGGTCAGGTGGATAAGTATACCTGGCGTGACATCGGCTCCAGCTATCTGATGGCCGATCTGCAGGCCGCCTATCTCTGGGCACAGCTGGAAGCCGCAGAGCGCATTAATCAGCAGCGCTTACACCTGTGGCAAAATTACCACACCGCACTGCAGCCGTTCGCGGTGAGCGGTCGAATCGAGCTGCCGACCATCCCTGCTGAGTGCGAACACAATGCGCATATGTTTTACCTGAAGCTGCGTGATAACGACGATCGCACTGCGCTGATTTCCTGGCTGAAAGAGGCCGAAATCATGGCGGTATTCCACTATATCCCGCTGCACAGCTCACCGGCCGGGCAGCGCTTTGGCCGGTTCCACGGTAGCGATCGCTACACCCAACCGGACAGCGATCGCCTGCTGAGGCTGCCGCTGTTTTATAACCTTTCTGATAATAATCAGAAAACGGTAATCGGCTCGTTACGCAGTTATCTTTCCTGATATGTCGCTGGCCAGAGCTTCAGTGTGGACTGCCACGTCGACACTGATAAAAATTGCCACCGGGTTGCTGGTGGTCAAGATGTTGGCGATCTCGTACGGGCCGTCGGGCGTGGGGCTGGCGGGTAACTTTCGCCAGCTAATTACCGTGCTGGGCGTGCTGGCAGGGGCGGGAATATTTAACGGTGTGACTAAGCTGGTGGCGCAGCATCAGCAGCAGCCATTGGAACTTCGGGCGGTAACCGGCACGGCTGCGGCCCTGGTGCTGGGTTTCTCGCTGCTGCTGGCGGTCGGTTTTCTGCTGTTTGCTGCTCCCATCAGCCAGGCGCTGTTTGATGATACAAAGTATCAGCAGGTTATTCGTATTGTGGCGTTTTTGCAGCTGGGTATCGCCTGGGCTAACCTGGCTCTGGCGATTGTCAAAGGCTTCCGCGATGCGGCCGGAAATGCGCTGGCGCTGATTGTGGGCAGCATCATTGGCGTGGCGGCTTGGTTTATCTGCTACTGGCTGGGAGGCTACAGTGGCGCGCTGGTTGGGCTGGCGATGGTGCCTGCGCTGGTGGCGATCCCGGCACTGGCGGTGCTGGTGCGGCGAGACCATCTGCCAGTGCGCTATCTGCTGCCGATGTGGCAGCCGCAGTATGCCCGTCAACTCGGCAAGTTCACCCTGATGGCGCTGATAACTGCCGTAACGCTGCCGGTGGCATGGGTCATGATGCGAAACCTGCTACAGGAGCATGCAGGATGGGAGCAGGTGGGACTCTGGCAGGGCGTGAGCAGCATCTCAGACGCCTATCTGCAGTTTATTACCGCCTCGTTTAGCGTCTGGCTGTTGCCAACGCTGGCGCGTCTGGACAATAAGGCGGATATTTCTCGTGAGATCCTTCGCGCGCTGCGCTTTGTGCTACCCGCAGTGATGGCGGCGAGTTTCTGCGTCTGGTTACTGCGTGACTTCGCTATCTGGCTGCTGTTTTCCAGTCAGTTTACCGGCATGCGCGATCTGTTTGTCTGGCAGCTGACAGGCGACGTGCTCAAGGTCGGTTGCTATGTCTTTGGCTATCTGGTGATTGCTAAGGCATCACTGCGTTTTTACATTCTTACGGAAGTCAGCCAGTTTATTCTGCTGACGGGCTTTTCCCGCTGGCTGATCCCGCTGCATGGTGCGGCAGGAGCAGCGCAGGCATATATGGCGACCTATATCGCTTATTTCGCGCTCTGTGCGGGCGTATTTCTTCTTTACCGTAGACGATCATGACCACAGTAATCCATCTATTAGGCTCGGATATACCGCATCATAATCAGACGGTTCTGGGCTTTTTTAACCAGGTAATCTGTGACGAGGTGCCCACGAGGGCCCCGCGTCAGTTCTGGCTGGTTTCGAACCAGCCCTCTGTAGCTGAACAGTATGTCCGGCTGCAGGTCCGTGTGTTTACTGACAAAAATTCGCTGGCTGAAGCGGTTATCGCACTGGCTCGCCAGCAGCGTGACACGCGGTTCTTTTGCCACGGGCAGTTTAACCCCAAGCTCTGGCTGGCGCTGCTGGTGGGTCAGATTTCCCGCACCCAGCTTTACTGGCATATCTGGGGGGCCGATCTGTACGAGGAGGCTGGTGGCCTGAAATTCCGCCTGTTTTATTTACTGCGTCGGCAGGCACAGAAGCGGGTGGCAAGGGTATTTGCCACCCGGGGAGACATCAACCATTTTCATCAGCGTCATCCTCATGTTCCCGCATCGCTGCTCTATTTCCCAACGCGGCTGGCATCAAATGTACCGAGCGCTCAGCAGCAGCAGGGACCACTGACGATCCTGCTGGGTAATTCTGGCGATGCCAGCAATCGCCATATTCAGGCGCTTCAGGAGATTCACCAGCAGTTCGGTCAGGAGGTGAAGGTGGTTGTGCCACTCGGCTATCCGGCGAACAACGAAGCCTATATTGCACGCGTTCGTGCCGCAGCGGATGCGCTGTTCACCCGCGGTCAGGTTGCGCTGATGACGGAAAAGCTGGCGTTCAGTGACTATCTGCAGCTCATCTCACGCTGCGATCTCGGCTGGTTTATCTTCGAGCGTCAGCAGGGGATCGGCACGCTGTGTCTGCTGATTCAGGCCAATATTCCTTTCGTCCTGAGTCGTAAAAATCCGTTCTGGCAGGACCTGGTTGAGCAGCAGGTGCCGGTACTGTTTACCGGTGATGCGCTGAATGCCGCGACGGTTGGCGAGGCGCAGCGCCAGCTGAGCCTGATGGATAAGTCGCAGATTGCCTTTTTTGAGCCGGGCTACCTGGCGGGCTGGCAGCAGGCACTGCGTCTGGTCGAGGGAGAAAGCGCATGACCTTATCAGAATTTTCAGGACTGCTGATCGTCTGGCTGATATGCGCAGGATTTATTCTGACGCTGACCTGGCGCGAGTTTCGACGGGTACGGTTCAATTTTAATGTCTTTTTCTCGCTGCTGTTTCTGCTGACCTTTTTCTTCGGCTTTCCGTTTACCAGCATACTGGTGTTTGGCTTTGACGTTGCCGTGGTGCCGCCGGAATACTTGCTGCAGGCGATGCTGGCGGCAGGCTGTTTCTACGCTATCTACTATATAAGCTATAAAACCCGGCTGCGTGCACGCGTCACCGGGCCTGTGCGTCAGGTGTTCACCATCAACCGTGTGGAGGCTAACCTGAGCTGGATACTGCTGGCGCTGGTTGCGCTGGGTACGGTCAGCGTGTTTTTTATGCACAATGGCTTCCTGCTCTTCAAGCTGCACAGCTACAGTCAAATTTTCTCTGCGGATGTCTCGGGCGTTGCCCTGAAGCGCTTTTTCTACTTCTTTATCCCGGCAATGCTGGTGGTCTATTTCCTGAAGCAGGATTTACGCGGCTGGTTGCTGTTTTTGATCGGTACTGTTGCCTTCGGACTGCTTACCTATGTGATTGTTGGCGGCACCCGAGCCAATATTATTATTGCCTTCGCCCTGTTTCTGTTTATCGGCATTATCCGTGGCTGGATCACCCTGTGGATGCTGGTGCTGGCGGGCGTCGGCGGGATTGTCGGCATGTTCTGGCTGGCGTTGAAGCGCTACAACCTGGACGTCAGCGGTTCTGAGGCATTCTATACCTTCCTCTATCTCACCCGCGATACGTTCTCGCCGTGGGAAAACCTGGGGTTACTGCTGCAAAACTACGACAAAATCAACTTCCAGGGGCTGGCACCCATCATACGGGATTTCTACGTGTTTATCCCCAGCTGGCTGTGGCATGGCCGCCCTTCGCTGGTGTTGAACAGCGCGAACTATTTCACCTGGGAAGTGCTGGATAACCACTCCGGGCTGGCGATATCGCCGACGCTTATCGGCTCGCTGCTGGTGATGGGGGGGGCACTGTTTATCCCCCTGGGTGCCGTTGCCGTCGGATTGATTATTAAATGGTTTGACTGGCTGTATGAGAAAGGTCAGCAGGAAGAGAATCGTTACAAGGCCGCGATCCTGCAAAGCTTCTGCTTTGGCGCGGTGTTTAACATGATCGTACTGGCACGAGAAGGTCTGGATGCGTTTGTCTCCAGGGTGGTGTTCTTTTGTATCATTTTCGCCATCTGTGTGGTGGTGGCGAAGCTGCTTTACTGGTTACTCGATAGCGCCGGGTTAGTCCGCCATCGTAGCCGTATTCGACCGCTTGCCGCGCAGTCCGATGCCGCAAGCGGGCCGTTTTGATTTCAGACTTAAGGTAAATACCATGCATGCCTCTGTAACCGTGCCGCAGTATCAGATTCGCGGCCTGTCTCTGGCCGGATTCCGCAATATGGCGGAGTTTGTGGACTATCTCAATCAGGACGGAAAGCTGAAGAGTGGAACGCTGGTGGCCATCAATGCTGAAAAGGTGCTGACGGCGGAAAACGATGCCGAAATTTTTCAGCTGATTGCCGCTGCTGAATACCGGTATGCCGACGGTATCAGCATCGTCCGTTCGATTCGTAAGAAGTACCCACAGGCCCGGGTGTCCCGTATTGCCGGAGCCGATCTGTGGGAAGCGCTGATGGAGCGTGCCGGGCGTGAGGGGACACCGGTGTTCCTGATTGGCGGGCGTCCAGACGTTCTTGAGCAAACGCAGGATAAACTACGACGTCAGTGGAATGTGAATATTGTTGGTGCGCAGGATGGCTACTTTACGCCAGACCAGCGCGATGCAGTGCTGGCGCGTATTGTTGCCAGCGGAGCAAAGCTGGTGACGGTAGCAATGGGATCGCCGCGGCAGGAGATACTGATGCGCGACTGCAAGGCCGTCTACCCGGATGCGCTGTATATGGGCGTGGGGGGCACTTACGACGTGTTCACCGGGCATGTCAAACGTGCACCTAAAATTTGGCAAAAAATGGGGTTGGAGTGGCTCTACCGTTTACTTTCACAGCCGTCGCGTTTAAAACGACAGCTGAGACTGCTGAAATATCTCAACTATCACTGGAAAGGCGATCTTTAATTTTGGGTAAACGGCGGCGGTAATACGTTGCTGCAGAGGTTTTTCCGCACGAAAAGGCGGAAAAATGCTGCGAGTTTAGACGGAATGCACAAAGCGTAATCAAACGCGTTTTTTTGTGAAAAAAGCACTGGACAGGTAAGGCTCCTGTCCGTAGTATGCACATCCGCAACGGCGCTACGCGCCCGTAGCTCAGCTGGATAGAGCGCTGCCCTCCGGAGGCAGAGGTCTCAGGTTCGAATCCTGTCGGGCGCGCCATTAAGTTTGTGCGCAAGAGCTGCGGTGGTAACATTTACCGCGTTATAAGTAGTAAGCAGTCAGAAGTAGTTGTGGTGGCTATAGCTCAGTTGGTAGAGCCCTGGATTGTGATTCCAGTTGTCGTGGGTTCGAGTCCCATTAGCCACCCCAGATTTTGTTGAATGCGAAGGTGGCGGAATTGGTAGACGCGCTAGCTTCAGGTGTTAGTGTTCTTACGGACGTGAGGGTTCAAGTCCCTCTCTTCGCACCACAAAATCTTTAGAGTAAAGCAGTATTCGGCGAGTAGCGCAGCTTGGTAGCGCAACTGGTTTGGGACCAGTGGGTCGGAGGTTCGAATCCTCTCTCGCCGACCAATTTTAAAATCCTGCATTAGCAGGTTTTTTGCTTAAAGCCTGAGGGTTTTGAGCGATGCAGTAAAGTAGTACAGTTCGGCGAGTAGCGCAGCTTGGTAGCGCAACTGGTTTGGGACCAGTGGGTCGGAGGTTCGAATCCTCTCTCGCCGACCAATTAAGAGACCTGCTTGAAAAAGCAGGTTTTTTTTCGTCTTGATTCTGCACTCTTTATCCTGCCTGCTTCCCGGGCCTGCTGGTCATCCCCTCTTAGCTCTTTATCCACGTCATGCGCATTCCTGTTTATTGAATACGTCTTCGGCAAACGTGTCTCTGCCGCGTGTGCCAGCCAGAGCCGATTGTTCTGCATCATCTCAAGCCTATCAACCCGGTAAGACCACGATCTCTTCGTTTATCATTTTTTGTCGTCATTATGAGACGTTTAAGGCATTGTTTTTCAGGGTGTTTACCTAACTATGCAATGATTGTCTTCTTTTAGCGACGCTTTATACGGTCCGGTGTCAGCTTTTGACGACGTTTCCCCGAATGAAATGATGCTGAGAATAAGATTTAAAGCGATAAAAATCATGGCTGTATAAGATTAAGAGTTTTGGAAGTGTCATTCTGGCACAGATTATGCAAAACTGAGTGTGTAGATGCTCATTCCACCCCTTATGTTTGCTGATGCTTCATAAACCTGGGAATGACGCAGAGCCACTTTACGGTACCCGTTGTCCAGCCAGCCAATATCGTTAACGCCTTATTGGAATATCGGGCACAACGTTGAGTCGGGTACCAATCGGTTGTCTTAACCGACCTGATCGTTACACCTGCCTTCGGGCAGGTGTTTTTTTTTGCCTGAAGTAAAAAAAACCGCTATCTCTAAAAGATAGCGGTTTGATCATCGGTTATGCAGTAATACCGCAGGCTTCAGTATTAACTCTGGGGATTATTTTTTAACGTCAGAAGCAAACCATCGCGACGCATTGCGGCGGCCTCTTCAGGTTTATGCTGGCGGTCCAGCGTGTCTGCCAGCCAGGCATAGT
The DNA here is from genome assembly GCA_913775305.1 of uncultured Erwinia sp. Lineage (GTDB taxonomy): Bacteria > Pseudomonadota > Gammaproteobacteria > Enterobacterales > Enterobacteriaceae > Erwinia. Next base: position 23,106 of record CAJYIY010000084.1, read on the forward strand.
CAAACGCATCAGGACGTTGCTGAAGCGCAGCCTTGAAAGCTTCGCTAGCCTGTTCCCACTCGCCGTGCTGCATCAGCAGCTGTCCCAGCGTACTGTAGAGGAGCGGCGTAGCGCCATGTTGCTTGATCTGCTGGCGTAGCGCTTTTTCCAACTGCTCAGGATTCCCGGATTTCAGACGCGGCATCAGCAGAACCAGGCGCTCATCATACTGGCGCTTGAGGCCATCCAGTACAATTTGCTGCGCGGTCTCATGGTCATCACAAACGATTAAGTGATCCGCCATTGCCACCTGAAGTGCAGTTTCATGGCGAGTTTTGCGGCTCTGATTTTGCCACCAGCGCTTCAACCCATCGCTGCCCTGATCGGCCATCGCCTGATTCATCAGGCCCAGCCAGGCCTGCTGCTGTAAAGCAATACGATGACTGTCATCGCCCAGCTTAATTTTTTCCATTGCGGGCAGAATATCCAGCAGTGCGCTCCAGGCGCCGGTGCGGATGTAGGCCTGTTCCGCCAGCCGCAGCACTTCCGGATGGCGAGGTGCGATCTCCAGCAGGCGATCGATTCCATGACGAGCGGCATGATCCTCATTGCGTGTCAGTTGAATCCGCACCCGGGTAATCTCTACCGGCAGCGGATCGCCATCGTTCAGCTCTGTAGCACGTTCAAGATGCTGATTCGCTCGGGCTTCATCACCGCGCTGCTGTGCCGCTTCGGCGGCCAGCAGGTAGTTGATCATCGGCTGGTCGGCGTGATCGGCATTACGTGAAAGTAGTTTTTCAACCTGCTGATGATCGCCCTCAGCCAGTTTCACCATCGCCGCCTGAGTATGTCGGCGCGCGCTGCGGCGTTTCCTGCCGGTGAACCAGCCGCGCGTACGCGCTCCGGTACGGAAAATGCGGCGAAGCAGCCACTCAATGCCGAGAATAATCAGCAGTGCCAGGATCAGAATAATCACCAGGCCGGTAACGCTGGTTTCAATATTCCAGTTATCGGTCTGAATCAGAACGTAGCCCTGGTGGCCCGCAATGAGTGGACCGAGAACGACACCGGCAATTAACAGAAGAAACAGTAGAAGAACTTTCAACATCATTATTCTCCCTGCTGATGTGGCGAGGCGGGTGCCGCAGCGGGCTGCGCCAGCAGATTACGCACACGCGTTTGCATCAGCTTGTCGAGCAGCGGCTGACTTTCCAGCGAATCGGGCACATCCATAGCGATGCTTTGCTGGCTCAGTTCATCCAGCTGATCGAGGAAGGCTTTGGTATTGGCATCGTTAGTGTCATACCAGGCACGTACCCAACCAGAGACGGTATCAATTGATTGCTTATAGATTTCATCCTGATGACGCGGTACGGCCTGCGCAGCAATCAGCAGGCGTGAGCGGATATTTTCACGCAGATAGACATCCTGGTTTGGGGCCAGTAGCGGCTCAGCGGTGGCATCGCGGCGGCGGACAGTAATAAAATCGTCCATGAAGTTATGCCAGCTTTTCACCAGGTTTTTACGCCATTCGCGTAAAGATGACGACAGTTCGCTGCTGTTGGCATCCATTGGCGCATCATCGTTATCATTATCGGCAAGGCGCAGATTATCAATACCGTTAGACAGCTGATTAAGCTTGAGGATGATGCCGTCATAGTCAACCTGGCTGAGCGCGGAAAGGGTGCTGATGTCGTGGGTCAGCGCGCGTCGGACGTCAAGCAGACTCGGATCGTTCATATCGGCGAGGCTGGCATCGGCACTTTTCAGCAGCGCTGCTGCCGTTGTCACATCCTGGTCGCTCCACAGCTTGCGGCCCGCGAGTTTGACCAGGTAATCCGCCTGCGACAGCATCCAGGTGTGGACATCGTTGCCGGAAATGGTCGCCACTTTTTGTTTCAGCTCATCCAGTTGCTGACTCAGGGCGGCCTGCTTCTGCTGAGCGGTATTTAGCGCCTGACTTTGCGCCGCCAGCTGCTCGACCAGCGACTGTTTATCGTGACCGGATTGCTGTTGTAAATCGGCAATCTGGGCTGCCAGCGCCTGGCGCGCTTCTTCCTGCTGTGCAGCCTGATGCTTACCATTCAGCCACAGGCCGACACCCAGGGCTAATGCAATAGCAATGGCCACCGCGCCTAAAACGACACCGTGATTTTTTGGTTTATCCAAAGGCGGTTGCCCTGAGGTTGAGTCTTTAACCGCAGGGGTAACGTCTTCAACCATGGCGGAGGAATCTTTTTGTTCCGTCATAATGGCTTATCCCATATTTTAAGTGTGATATACCTTAATCTTTCCGCTCGTGAAATATTAAGAGTATGAGTCCAGTGCGCGCAGCAGCGCGTCATTATCGGCACCCCCGGCGACACAGACGTTCGCCCAGCCCAGTTCCCTGGCCAGTGTGGCTAAACGTTCACTGACGACCACCAGCCGGCAGTGCAATAACCATGCGTCCCGATCGATAGCGGGAAACAGAGTGTAAAGCTGTTGCAGCATTTCTCCGCTGGTCACCACCAGCGTGTCTATCCCGCGATCGCGCCATTTACGGCCCTCTTCAGCGCCGTGGTAGTGCTTTGCACAGCGTTGATAGCATTCAATAAACTCTACCTGAGCGCCACGGTTATGCAAAGTTTCCCCCAGCAATTCGCGGCCACCATTACCGCGCAGAATCAGTGCCTGTCTGCCGGCAACCTGTTGAAGCGCCGGTAGCTGGATCAGAACTTCACTAATTTCCTGCTCATGCGGCCAGGTGACGGGATGCCCGCTAACCGCATGCAGCGCTAACGCTGTACTGCGGCCTATAGCATAATAGTTCAGACTGGCGGGCCAGGCTTTGCCAACCTGCGTTATCGCCGGATTAGCATAGTGAACAGCATGTTGGGAAAGGATAAAGACCAGGTCGCCTGGCCTGAGGGCATCAAGCCGTTCGGGAAGCCGATCGAGTTCTCTTCCCGGGGTAAATTCAATCAGAGGGAATGCCCAGGCAACCTGCCCGCGGCTACGCAGCCTGCTGACCAACTGGTCAGCAGCCGGTGTCGGGCGGGTGACCAGAATATTCATGCTGGTGGGTGTCCCTGATAGACTTCAGCCAGAATCTCCCTGGCACCGTTGTCCAGTAGCTCTTCCGCCAATGAGATCCCCATTTGCACGGCGTCACTGCGTGGGCCGCGACGTTCACCGCATATCATTCGGCTACCGTCCGGGGCGCCGACCAGGCCGCGAAGCCATAACTGATCCCCTTCCAGCAGCGCATAGCTGCCAATCGGCACCTGGCAGCCGCCTTCCAGCCGGGTATTCATTGCGCGTTCAGCACGGACACGGCAGGCGGTGTCTTCATCATTCAGCGCCGCCAGCAGTGCGATCGTTTCAGCATCGTCGAGGCGGCATTCAATACCCACCGCACCTTGTCCAACGGCCGGCAGCGACTCTTCAGCTGGCATGATCTGGCGAATCCGGTCACCCAGACCAAGGCGTTTCAGACCGGCAACGGCGAGGATAATGGCATCGTATTCACCGGCATCCAGCTTGCTCAGACGGGTGCCGACGTTGCCGCGCAGTGAGCGTATCACCAGGTCCGGGCGACGAGCGCTAAGCTGACACTGTCGGCGCAGGCTGGAAGTGCCAACGACAGCACCCTGTGGCAGTGCATCAACGGAAGCATAGTGATGTGAGACAAAAGCATCGTGCGGATCTTCACGCTCGCATATGGTCACCAGGCCCAGGCCCGGTGGGAATTCAACCGGTACATCTTTCATCGAATGGACGGCGATATCGGCGCGGTCGGTGAGCATCGCCTGTTCAAGTTCTTTAACGAACAGCCCTTTACCGCCCACTTTCGCCAGTGGGGTATCCAGGATCACATCGCCGCGCGTCACCATTGGCACCAGTTCAACATGCAGCCCCGGATGGCAGGCGATCAGGCGCTGCTGTACATACTCTGCCTGCCATAAGGCAAGCGGGCTTTGTCGGGTCGCAATTCTTAAAGTTTTGTCTGACATGCTTATTACCGTTTTGATCGTTCATTGATTATCCTATCATTTAACCGCGAACACTGTCAGTGAATAGCATCCATACGGCAGCCTGAAGAAGCACAGCGATGAATTGATGCAAAATTGTGCTAAACTGTCAGCTAGCGCAACTTTCTTTACGGTCAATCTGTCTGATGTTAGATTGATCACGTTTCCAGCAATAATCTGCACGACTATTTTTAAAGCAAACGGCAGATTTTGGAAAACAGAGTTCTTGTATACCCTTCTTTCTAAGGGTGTAAGCACTGGGATAATCAGGCGAGACGTCTTGTACCTCTACATTGAGACACTGAAACAGAGACTGGATGCCATCAACCAGCTGCGCGTCGATCGCGCACTGGCTGCGATGGGGCCTGCATTTCAACAGGTTTACAGTCTGCTGCCGACCTTACTACATTATCATCATCCGCTGATGCCGGGTTACCTTGAAGGTAACATTCCACATGGCATCAGTTTCTACACGCCTGATGAGACGCAAATTGTCTGGCTTGATGATTTAAAAGTAAAATCTGATATTTCCGTTACGGTACCTCCGCGCGGCGAAATGCCGATCACGGGAGTGTACTCAATGGGCAGCACCTCTTCCGTCGGGCAAAATGCCACATCCGATCTCGATATCTGGGTCTGCCACCAGTCGTGGCTGGACAATGAAGAACGTCTGGGTCTGCAGAAAAAATGCGCGCAGTTACAAAACTGGTGCGCGGCGATGGGCGTTGAAGTCAGCTTCTTCCTGATTGACGAAAACCGGTTCCGCCACAACGAAAGCGGCAGTCTTGGCGGCGAGGACTGTGGTTCTACCCAGCATATCCTGCTGCTGGATGAGTTCTATCGCACGGCGGTGCGGATGGCGGGGAAACGTATTCTGTGGAATATGGTGCCGCGTGAGGAAGAAGAGCACTACGACGACTACGTCATGTCGCTGTATCAGCAGGGCGTGCTGACGCCAAATGAGTGGCTGGATCTGGGTGGCCTGGGCACACTGTCGGCGGAAGAGTATTTCGGTGCCAGCCTGTGGCAGCTCTACAAGAGCATTGACTCACCCTATAAGGCCGTGCTGAAAACGCTGCTGCTGGAAGCGTATTCGTGGGAGTACCCGGATACACGCCTGCTGGCAATGGACATCAAACAGCGGCTGCACGACGGCGAGATCGTTTCCTACGGTCTTGATCCGTATTGCATGATGCTGGAGAGGGTTACGCATTATTTAACTCGCATTGACGATCTGCCCCGACTCGATTTGGTGCGGCGATGTTTCTATCTCAAAGTCTGTGAGAAGCTGTCGCAGGAGACTGAGCACACCGGCTGGCGTCGGGAAATTCTCAGCCAACTGGTGAAGGAATGGGGTTGGGATACGCAGCGTCTAGAGGTACTGGACAGTCGGGCAGACTGGAAAATTGGACGGGTGCGCGAAGCCCATAATGAACTACTGGATGCGATGATGCAGAGCTATCGCAACCTGATCCGTTTTGCCCGACGTAATAATCTCAGCGTGAGCGCCAGTCCACAGGACATAGGTGTGTTGACGCGTAAGCTTTACGCGGCATTTGAGGCGTTGCCAGGTAAGGTAACGCTGGTGAATCCGCAGATTTCACCGGATTTGTCCGAGCAGCATCTGACCTTTATTCATGTACCAAACGGTCGCGCCAACCGCGCTGGCTGGTATCTGTACAATCAGTCGCCGGAGATGAGTTCGATTATCAGCCATCAACCGCTGGAATATAATCGCTATCTGAACAAGCTGGTGGCATGGGCATGGTTTAACGGCCTGCTGACCAGTAAAACGCGCCTGCATATGAAGGGGAATGCGGTTTGTGACCTCGCCCGCTTGCAGGAGCTGGTTGCCGATGTGTCGCACCATTTCCCGCTGCGTCTGCCAGCGCCAACGCCGAAGGCGCTCTACAGCCCGTGCGAGATCCGCCATCTCGCTATTATCGTTAACCTGGAGTACGACCCGACATCTGCCTTCCGTAACAAAGTGGTTCACTTCGATTTCCGTAAGCTCGATGTGTTCAGCTTTGGCGCTGAGCAGCAGTGTCTGGTCGGTAGCGTGGATTTGCTGTATCGCAACTCATGGAATGAAGTGCGCACGCTGCACTTCAACGGCGAGCAGGCGATGATTGAGGCGTTAAAGACCATCCTGGGCAAAATGCATCAGGACGCTGCACCGCCGGATGCCGTAGAAGTATTCTGCTACAGTCAGCATCTGCGCGGCCTGATCCGTACCCGCGTTCAGCAGCTGGTATCAGAGTGCATTGAGCTGCGTCTTTCCAGTACCCGTCAGGAGCCAGGCCGCTTTAAAGCGCTGCGCGTGGCAGGACAAACCTGGGGACTGTTCTTTGAGCGCCTCAGCGTTTCGGTACAGAAGCTGGAGAACGCCGTTGAGTTTTATGGGGCGATCTCTCATAACAAGCTGCATGGTCTGTCGCTAAAGGTCGAAGCCGATCAGGCACGTTTACCGGCGGTGGTAAATGGCTATGCCAGTGAAGGAATTATTCAGTTCTTCTTTGAAGATACCCGTGATAATTCCGGCTTTAATATTTATATCCTCGACGAAACCAATCGTGTTGAGGTTTACCACCACTGTGAGGGGAGTAAAGAGGAGCTGGTGCGCGATGTCAGCCGTTTCTATTCCTCGTCTCACGATCGCTTTACCTATGGTTCGAGCTTTATCAATTTTAACCTGCCACAGTTTTATCAGATCGTACTGATTGATGATCGTTTCCAGGTGATCCCGTTTCGCAGTCAGGCTTTAACGCAGCTGTGTGCCACGCTACCGGACGGGGGGGGCGGCGAAGATTACGCCCAACGCTACCAGATGCGCTAACAGACAGGGCAGACACTGGCCCCGTGCCTGAAAACAGGGGTTAACTGTGTTTTCTGGCTGATTATCGATTCGTTTTATGTTGCGATCGGTTCGCATCCGCTGATAAGTCAGGATGATCTCTCCGATTGTTCGCTGTCAGCCAGCAGCTGACATTGCCGAATAAGGTGAACAAATCACTGCCGCTGGAAGCCGGGGGACAAACCTGCTTTATGCCGATGTTTAAAACCTTCGCGCCAAAGGATATTAAAAAGGGTGATTACAGCGACGTACTGACCTTTAATATCGTGACTAAAAGTTAAGTTAACGGCCTCAGTGGCCGTTTTTCCGGTTGCTTTTAGCACTTCACCTGCGATGATAGACACCAAATGGTATCTTTCACGAGCATAATGAGAATGAGTAAAACGATTTGTCAGCTGGCACTGTTAGCTACTGTTGTCAGCCTTGCAGGATGTGGATTGAAAGGCCCGCTCTACTTTCCGAAGGATGAGCCGTCTGAGGCACAAGTGAACCAGTCCACCCCTTCAAAGTCATCCATCGAGGCCAATAAAGCGCCTGCGACTGGCGGGACGAGTGTGCAACCGGCGCAATAATCTATGACGCACCCGGCGGAGCAGAAAATGCAGTTCTCTAAAATGCACGGCCTAGGCAATGACTTTATGGTGGTTGATGCCGTCACGCAAAATGTTTACTTCTCACCTGAGTTGATCCGTCGGTTGGCGGATCGCAATCTGGGCATCGGCTTCGATCAGCTGCTGGTCGTCGAACCGCCTTACGATCCCGATCTCGACTTCCATTATCGTATTTTCAACGCAGACGGCAGTGAGGTCGCTCAGTGCGGAAACGGCGCTCGCTGTTTTGCCCGCTTCGTTCGTTTGAAAGGCCTGACCAATAAAAGCGATATTCGCGTCAGTACGCAAACGGGCCGTATGGTGCTGAGTGTGAATCAGGATGAACTGGTTTGCGTGAATATGGGTGAACCTAACTTTGAACCTCAGCAGGTACCGTTTCGCGCCAACAAAGCCGAACATATTTACCTGATGCGGGCCGCAGAACAGACGGTTATGTGTGGCGTCGTCTCAATGGGCAACCCGCACTGCGTACTGCAGGTTGATAGCGTGAAAACTGCCGCAGTAGAAGCGCTGGGGCCGGTGCTGGAAAGCCATGAACGTTTCCCTGAGCGCGTCAACGTTGGTTTTATGGAAGTCGTCAACGGTGAGCATATTCGCCTGCGGGTGTTTGAACGCGGCGCGGGGGAAACCCAGGCCTGCGGTAGCGGCGCCTGCGCAGCGGTCGCTGTGGGTATCCAACAGGGCTTATTGTCAGAGAAAGTGCGGGTTGACCTGCCGGGTGGTACGTTAAACATCGCCTGGAAAGGGCCGGGACATCCGCTGTTTATGACCGGGCCAGCCACTCACGTTTATGACGGATTTATTCATCTATGAAAACGGTTGGAGAGCCACAACAGGACAGCGGCGAAGTGCTACTGGACGATCGCGCCGTCGGCGATTACCTGCTGCAAAATCCAGACTTCTTTATTCGCAATGCCCGCCAGGTTGAGCAGATGACGGTGCCCCATCCGATCCGCGGCACCGTATCGCTGGTAGAGTGGCAGCTGGCACGCCAGCGTAACCATATTCACCAGCTGGAAGAAGAAATCACGCTGCTGATGGAACAGGCCAGCGCCAACCAGCAGCTGTTCGAACGCCTGCTCAGCCTTCAGGGGCGACTGGCCTCTTCATCAAGCCTGCAGGAAATGCTAAACCGCCTTCATCTCTGGGCGCGTGAGCTGGGGCTGGCAGGTGCTAATATTCGTCTGTTCAGTGAACAATGGCGTATTGGCGCGCCGTCTGATTTCACCCAGCTGGCGCTGTCCCGGCAGGCGTTTGAATCGGTGCGAATTCAGCGGCTGGGTAAAAATAATCACTATCTCGGCAATCTGAACGGGCCTGAACTGCTGTTGCTGTTACCGCAGGCAAAGGCAATTGGTTCGGTTGCGATGTCGCTGCTTGGTGAACAAGGCGACCTCGGCGTGCTGATCTTCAGCAGCCGCGATAAGCAGCATTATCAGGCCGGTATGGGAACGGTGCTGCTCCAGCATTTGTCGCTGATGCTTCCCGATCTTCTGTCTCGTTGGATTGAGCGCGTGTGAGCAGTGAATCAGCCCTGTTATCTGCCGTAGAGGGCTTTCTGCGCTACCTGAAAGTTGAACGGCAGCTCAGTCCGTTGACCGTAATTAACTATCGCCGCCAGCTGACGGTAGTGGTGGCACTGCTGGATGAGTTAAAGGTCACCGACTGGGCGCGTCTGGATGCCGCGCTGGTTCGCACGCTGGCTGCCCGCAGCAGCCGCGGCGGACTGAAGCCGGCCAGCCTGGCCCTGCGGCTCTCCGCGCTGCGCAGTTTCCTCGACTGGCTGATTGGTCAGGGAACGATAAAAGCCAACCCGGCGAAAGGGGTTGCCACGCCGCGTGCGCCGCGACACCTGCCGAAGAACATCGATGTCGATGAAGTTAACCAGCTGCTGGAAATCGATCTTAACGATCCGCTGGCGGTGCGCGATCGCACGATGCTGGAAGTGATGTACGGTGCAGGCTTGCGTCTTTCTGAACTGACGGGTATTGATGTCAACCATCTTGAACTGGCATCCGGCGAGGTCTGGGTAACCGGTAAAGGCAGCAAAGAGCGCCGTCTGCCGATGGGAAAAACGGCGGTAGTCTGGCTGGAGCACTGGCTGGCGCTGCGGGAGCTCTTCTCGCCGCAGGACAACGCGCTGTTTCTGTCTAAGTTGGGCAAACGCATTTCCGCGCGTAATGTGCAAAAGCGCTTTGCCGAATGGGGTATTAAGCAGGGGCTGTCCAGCCATGTTCATCCTCATAAACTACGCCACTCGTTTGCCACGCATATGCTGGAGTCCAGCGGCGATCTGCGGGCGGTGCAGGAGCTGCTTGGCCATGCCAATCTGTCAACCACCCAGATCTACACCCATCTTGATTTCCAACACCTGGCGTCCGTATACGATGCTGCCCATCCCCGTGCAAAACGAGGAAAATCCTGATGCACTTTTACCGACCACTGCGTCCGATCGCGGCGATGACCTTCGATCTTGATGACACCCTGTATGACAACTATCCGGTTATCGCCCGAACCACGAAAGAATCCCACGCCGCATTACAGGCCCAGCATCCGGCGCTAAAAAACTATAGCGTGGAACAGTATCAGCAGGTGCGTCAGCGGCTGCTGCTTGCCGAGCCGGAAATTTATCATGATGTCAGCGAGTGGCGCCGCCGCGCCGTTGAACAGGCGATGCGGGATGTGGGACTGACCCGCGCGCAGGCAGCCGAAGGGGCACGTGAAGTGATGGCCGTCTTCGCCGAATGGCGCAGCAAAATCACCATCTCAGATGAAAACCATGCAACGCTGGCTGCGCTGGCAGAACGCATTCCTCTGGTGGCGATCACTAACGGTAACGCGGAGCCGCATCTGTTTGGCCTCGATAAATACTTTCAGTTTATCCTGCGTGCGGGTCCCGATGGCCGGGCCAAACCCTGTCAGGATATGTACCACAGTGCCGCAGAACGGCTGAACCTGGCGCCGGAACGCATCCTGCACGTGGGTGACGATCTGACTACTGACGTTGCTGGCGCGGTGCGCTACGGCATGCAGGCTTGCTGGATAAATCTGCGTGATGGCAACCTGATGCATATCGACGATGCGCGTCTTCTTCCAACGCTGGAGATTTCTCAGTTGGCATCGCTGACTGCGTTGCTATAATAAACTGGTTAAATAACCAGTGGAGCGGCATGCCGCTCTCTACCCCGATGGTGCTTATGGACGTTTCCGATCTGCTCGACAGCCTGAATGACAAACAACGTGAAGCGGTCGCCGCACCACGCAGCAACCTGCTGGTGCTGGCGGGTGCCGGCAGCGGTAAAACCCGTGTGCTGGTGCACCGTATTGCCTGGCTGATGGCGGTTGAAAACTGTTCTCCCTACTCGATAATGGCGGTGACCTTTACCAATAAGGCGGCCGCTGAAATGCGCCACCGTATTGAACAGCTGATTGGAACCAGTCAGGGCGGTATGTGGATCGGTACTTTCCACGGACTCGCACATCGTCTGCTGCGCGCCCACCATCTGGATGCCAATCTGCCGCAGGATTTTCAGATCCTCGACAGTGAAGATCAGCTGCGGTTGCTGAAGCGCCTGATCAAGGCGATGAATCTTGATGAGAAGCAGTGGCCTGCCCGTCAGGGAATGTGGTACATCAACGGCAAAAAAGACGAAGGGCTGCGTCCGAAAAATATTGAGAGCTACGGCAACCCGATTGAGCAGACCTGGTTGCGCATCTATCAGGCCTATCAGGAAGCCTGCGATCGTGCTGGTCTGGTCGATTTTGCCGAGCTGCTGCTGCGCGCTCACGAACTGTGGCTGAACAAGCCGCATATCCTCAATCACTACCGTGAACGTTTTACCAATATTCTGGTGGACGAGTTCCAGGACACCAACAACATCCAGTACGCATGGATCCGCATGCTGGCAGGTGACAGCGGTAAGGTGATCATCGTCGGTGATGACGATCAGTCCATCTACGGCTGGCGCGGTGCGCAGGTGGAGAATATCCAGCGCTTCCTGAACGATTTCCCGGGCGCGGAAACCATCCGTCTTGAGCAGAACTACCGCTCCACCAACAATATTCTGAAAGCGGCCAACGCCCTGATTGCCAATAACAACGGTCGCCTGGGTAAAGAACTGTGGACCGACGGCAGCGACGGTGAACCGATCTCCCTTTACTGCGCCTTTAACGAGCTGGATGAAGCGCGTTTTGTGGTGAACCGCATCAAAGTGTGGATGGAAAATGGCGGGGCGCTGAATGACTGCGCGATTCTCTATCGCAGCAATGCCCAGTCGCGCGTACTGGAGGAGGCGCTGCTGCAAACCAGCCTGCCCTACCGTATTTATGGGGGGATGCGCTTCTTCGAACGTCAGGAAATCAAGGATGCGCTGGCTTACCTGCGTCTGATCGCCAACCGCAATGACGATGCGGCCTTTGAACGTGTGATCAACACACCAACGCGCGGGATTGGCGATCGTACTCTTGATGTGGTGCGCCAGACCGCCCGCGAGCGTCAGCTGACGATGTGGCAAAGTGCGCGAGCGCTGCTGCAGGAGAAGGCGCTGGCCGGGCGCGCGGCCTCGGCGCTGCAGCGGTTTATTGAGCTGGTGGATTCGCTGGCGCAGGAAACCACCGAACTGCCGCTGCATGTGCAGACGGACCGGGTGATCAAGGATTCCGGTTTGTGGCTGATGTATGAGCAGGAAAAAGGTGAAAAGGGCCAGGCGCGCGTCGAGAACCTTGAGGAACTGGTCAACGCCACCCGGCAGTACAGCTATCAGGATGAAGACGAAGACCTGATGCCGCTTCAGGCTTTCCTGTCCCATGCGGCACTTGAAGCGGGCGAAGGGCAGGCGGATAAGTGGCAGGATGCGGTTCAGCTGATGACCATGCATGCGGCCAAAGGGCTGGAGTTTATGCAGGTGTTTATCGTCGGCATGGAGGAGGGGATGTTCCCCAGTCAGATGTCGCTGGATGAAGGTGGCAGGCTGGAAGAAGAGCGTCGTCTGGCCTATGTCGGCGTCACCCGCGCTATGCAAAAACTGACGCTGACCTATGCGGAAACGCGTCGCCTGTATGGCAAAGAGGTCTATCATCGTCCTTCACGCTTTATCGGCGAGCTGCCGGAAGAGTGCGTTGAGGAAGTGCGGCTGCGCGCCAGCGTTAGCCGCCCGGTTAGCCATCAGCGGATGGGAACGCCGGTAGCGAAAAACGACAGCGGCTTTACCCTCGGGCAGCGTGTGCGGCATGCCAAGTTTGGCGAAGGAACGATTGTTAACCTGGAGGGGAGTGGCGAACACAGCCGCTTGCAGGTGGCGTTTCAGGGGCAGGGAATCAAATGGCTGGTCGCCGCGTACGCCAGGCTGGAGGCGCTGTGATGAGCGGTGGGCCCGCTTGACGCCTTTTTCGTCTCAGCGTAACATGCGCCCACCATTACCCTGAGAGGACATTCGCCTTGGACACACCCAGTAGATACTGGCTCACTGACCTGCACACCAGGTACAACTCCTAAGGCTATCCTCTTTTGCCGATAGCCTTCGTGGTTGTTGGCGACCGCATTCTCCGTCGCTCTGAGTCAGTACTGTTCGCTGACTGAAACGCATGTTTCCCGTGTTCAAGCGCTCTGTCCCACCAGTCACTGCGAATTGGGAGTATTGCTATGCTGAGCGCATTTAAATTGGATCATAGCCGTCTGGCTCGTCTTGAGCTGGATGAGGGCTGTGAAGAGCTGACCGGCTCCGTCTGGGTTGATCTGATTGAGCCAGAAGACGCTGAGCGAGAACGCGTCCAGACCGAACTGGGCCAGAGCCTGGCCACCCGTCCCGAACTGGAAGATATTGAGGCATCTGCCCGTTTCTTTGAAGATGAAGATGGCCTGCACATCCACTCATTCTTTTTCTTTGAGGATGCTGAGGATCATGCCGGTAACTCAACGGTTGCGTTCACCATTCGCGAAGGACGTTTATACACTCTGCGTGAACGTGAGCTGCCTGCTTTCCGGCTTTACCGCATGCGTGCGCGTAACCAGGTTCTGACGGACGGTAACGCCTTCGAGCTGCTTCTGGATCTGTTCGAAACCAAGATCGAACAGCTGGCCGATGAGATCGAAAATATTTACAGCGATCTGGAAAAACTCAGCCGGGTGATTATGGAAGGACAGCAGGGCGATGAGTTTGATGCCGCACTGTCTACGCTGGCAGAGCTGGAGGATATCGGCTGGAAGGTTCGCCTCTGCCTGATGGATACCCAGCGTGCCCTCAACTTCCTGGTGCGTAAAGCACGCCTGCCGGGTAATCAGCTGGAGCAGGCGCGCGAAATCCTGCGGGATATTGAATCCCTGCTGCCGCACAACGAGTCGCTGTTCCAGAAGGTTAACTTCCTGATGCAGGCGGCAATGGGCTTTATCAACATTGAGCAGAACCGCATTATCAAAATCTTCTCGGTGGTATCCGTTGTCTTTCTGCCCCCCACGCTGGTGGCTTCCAGCTACGGTATGAACTTTGAATTTATGCCGGAGCTAAAGTGGAGCTTTGGCTATCCGGGAGCGATTACTCTGATGATCCTCGCCGGGCTGGCACCTTACGCCTACTTTAAACGTAAAAACTGGCTCTAATCACCCTTCACCCAGCCTCATATACGAGGCTGGGTGGCGTTTAACTCTCTCAAAATGTTTCACGATCTGGTACTCCGCCCCCCCGGTGGGTAATCTGTCATCTCTCCTTTCAACTGAGATCGCATTACACGATGGAACGGTTATCCCTGCGATACCAGTGGGCGTTACTGCTCGTTACATCACTGCTGCTGGGGTCTGGCCTGGAGGTTTTTCACGTACCCGCAGCGTTGTTGCTGGGCCCGATGATTGTCGGCGTGGGGATGGGACTGAGCGGGGCGCAGATCCGTATCAGTCAACGTCTCTTCGTACTTTGCCAGGCTGTACTCGGCTGCATGATCGCTCAAAGCCTTTCGCCCTCTATTCTTCAGCCGCTGCTGGCAGACTGGCCAATTGTCCTGTTTGTGCTTCTGCTGACTCTGGCGGCCAGCGGACTGTCTGGCTATTTGCTGGTGCGATTCAGCGATTTGCCAGGACCGACCGGTGCCTGGGGATCCTCACCCGGAGGTGCATCTGCCATGGTGGCGATGGCAGGGGACTTTGGGGCGGATACCCGGCTGGTGGCGTTTATGCAGTATTTGCGCGTGCTGTTTGTCGCCGCCGCCGCTGCGATCGTAGCGCGGATCACCCTGGGTGACAGTGCGCAATCCACGGGGCTTGAGTGGTTACCGCATCTGGGCATGGGTTTTGCTGCGACGCTGGTAGTGATTGTGCTGGGGGCCATAGCCGGACAGGCCTTGCGTATTCCCTCCGGCGCATTGCTGCTGCCCGCGCTGATCGGCGCTACCCTGCATTCCAGCGGTACGTTAACGTTACAGGTGCCGGAGTGGCTGCTGGCACTGGCCTATGCGCTGATTGGCTGGACGGTGGGACTGCGCTTCACACGCCCGGTCTTTTTGCTGGCGCTGCGCACGTTACCGCAAATGGTGGTGTCGATCATCGGCCTGATGCTGTTGTGTGGCCTGATGGCGTGGATGCTGACCCGTTTACTTCATGTCGATATGCTGACGGCCTATCTGGCGACCAGCCCGGGTGGGCTGGACACGGTGGCTATCATTGCTGCCGGTAGCCGGGTCGATTTGGCTTTTGTGATGGCGATGCAGACGCTGCGTCTGTTCGCCATCCTGCTGACAGGCCCGGCAATCGCTAAATTTCTGTCACGCTATGCGCGACGATGAGCGGCGCAGCATCAAGAACGCGTCCGCGATAAACAGTGCCAGCGCTGCCCAGATAAAGCCAAAGGTCACGACTTTATCGGCCGTCATTTGTTCATCGTAGAACAGCACGGCCAGCAGAAACATCAGCGTCGGGCCGAGGTACTGGAAAAATCCTACGGTGGAGAGGCGCAGTCGCGCACAGGCGGCGGTAAACAGCATCAGCGGGATGGTGGTAATAATTCCGGCGGCCGCCAGCAGGATATTCAGACTCGCCGCATTGCTCCCAAGGTGGCTGGTAGGCGTGTCGACAATGCAGAACAGATAGACCGCCGCGGGCACCAGCAGCCAGCTGGTTTCAACCAGCATGCCGGTTTGGGCATCCACCGCAATTTTCTTGCGCAGCAGGCCATACATTGAGAAGGTCAGCGCCAGGCCAAGTGCGATAACCGGCACAGAACCAAACTTCCACAGCTGTACCAGCACACCACAGGCGGCCAGCGCGACGGCCAGCCACTGCAAACGGCGGAAGCGCTCTCCCAGAAACAGCATACCGACCAGCACGTTGAGCAGCGGGTTAATAAAGTACCCGAGACTGGCTTCAAGCAGATGGTGATTGTTCACCGCCCAGATGTACAGCAGCCAGTTGCTGCAGATAACCACGGCGGAGACGGCCAGCAGTAGCACCTTTTTCGGCTGGGAGGCAATGGAGCGGATGTTCCGCCAGCCGCGGCTGATGCTGATTAAAATCAGCATAAAGAAGAAGGACCAGATAACCCGGTGGGTCATAATCTCCCCGGCCGGGACCTGCTGGATAAGTTTAAAATAGACCGGAGCCACGCCCCAGATAAAGTAAGCCCCCAGGGCAAAGAGCACGCCCTGACGTGTTTGCTGTGGATTCATCTCTCAACCAATCATGTAGGTAGCAGTAGCGCTGGCAATGTGTACGCCGGCATCGTTGTGGAGTTCAACGCGCGCGACAGAGATTTTATTGCCACCGCGCAGCAGGCTGCTACTGGCGACAAAACGTTCGCCGCGTCCGGGGCGAAGGTAATCCACGCGTAGATCAATAGTCCCCATACGCGACAGGCGCTGGCGTAGCTCCTCTTCAGTAATGCTTTGCTGACGAGTCAGTGCGCTGCAGACGCAGACCAGGCCCGCTGCGACATCCAGCACCGAGGCAATGACCCCGCCGTGCAAAATTTTCTGCGCATAGTTACCGACCAGCATGGTTTGGTTTGCCAGGCTCAGCTGAGCGAAGTCCGGTTCAAGGCGATCCAGCTCCAGGCCAAGCGAGCGGTTGAAGGGCATATCGTAAACAAAAATTTCACCAATCAGTCGGCGTGCGGCCGCCTGATCCAAAGGTAACGCTGACATTATTGTGATCCTGTGAAGCCGGGAAAGTAAATCAAAGGTTAATAAGGTGAGTATCTTATGCTTCGCTGGCAGTGCTTTCCACTTTCAGAAAACAGCACTAAAGCGGGCAGCACTTTATGTGTAGAATGGCGTGCATTTATCATCATATCCGCCTACCGGGAGTAAATTATGGCTCTGCTGAAAGGACTGCTGACAACAGCACTCCTGGTTCCGACAATCGTGCTGGCACAGGAAGCAACGCTCAGGGAGGTTCACGACAGACCCGACGTTCCCGGTAGCATTATTGCTAACCTGCTGGAAAAACATGATAACCCGTTTGTTCTTTACCCTTACGAGAGCAACTATCTGCTTTACACCTACACCAGCAATATTAACAGGGAAGCGATAGCGTCCTACAACTGGGGTAATGAAGCCAAACACGATGAGGTGAAGTTTCAGCTGAGCCTGGCTTTCCCGCTGTGGCGAGGGATCCTGGGAGATAACTCCGTGCTGGCGGCCTCCTATACACAGCGCTCATGGTGGCAACTTTCTAATCGTGGCGCTGGGGCATCATCGCCGTTCCGTGAAACCAACTATGAGCCGCAGATTTTCCTCGGCTGGGCAACCGATTATAGTCTGGGTGGCTGGACGCTGCGGGATGTTGAAACCGGTCTGAACCACCAGTCAAATGGACGTTCTGACCCGACTTCCCGCAGCTGGAATCGGATTTACGCGAGACTGATGGCGCAAAATGGCAACTGGCTGGTGGAAGTGAAGCCCTGGTATCGCCTGCCGGAAAGCGAAAGCAACGACGATAACCCGGATATCACCAAATATATGGGGTATTACCGTCTGACGCTGGGCTACCAGATGGGTGACAGCAACTTCAGCGTGAAAAGTAATTACAACTGGAACAGCGGCTACGGCGGTGCAGAGCTGGGCTGGAGCTACCCGATGACTGAGCACGTGCGCTTCTATACTCAGGTATTTAGCGGCTATGGCGAATCGCTGATTGATTATAACCATCGTCAGACGCGTATTGGTGTCGGCGTAACGCTCAACGATCTTTTCTGATTTTCTCTTCGCCGGGATCGCTGAACCGGCGAAGAAATCGGGCGAGAAGTTGGCTTTTCCTGTCCGCCATGTCAGCGACAGGCGTGATGGCGCCGCTGTGCAGTCCCCCTCGCAAACAGAGATGTTGGTTTAAGTTCGCGCAGAAAAACGGCGCGAACCGCTTCGCAATTAAGCAAAATGTTCGCGATAATCCAGATCTTGCTCCGGACATGAGTTATCATCCTTCGCTGTGGTTGAGTTACGCTCAATCATCGGTTCCGGCATCACCATCGGGCAGGCAGTGCCCGGTAGCGCTTCACACCACTTCAGATTGGGGACAATGTGTCTACGGCAGCAGTAATCAATAATGAAACGCTGGCAGAGCGGGTACTTCGCGATACCTTCGGCTATCAGCAGTTTCGTCCGGGACAGCAAACGATTATTCAGGCATCACTCGACGGACGTGACTGTCTGGTTGTTATGCCGACTGGTGGCGGAAAATCACTGTGTTATCAGATCCCTGCGCTGGTTCGCGACGGGTTAACGCTTGTAGTATCACCGCTGATTTCACTGATGAAAGACCAGGTTGACCAGCTGCTGGCGAACGGCGTGTCTGCCGCCTGCCTTAATTCCACGCAGAGCCGTGAACAGCAGCAGGAAGTGATGGCGGGTTGCCGCAGCGGTAAAGTGCGCATGCTGTACATTGCCCCTGAGCGGTTGATGATGGATAACTTTCTTGATCAGTTGACGCACTGGAATCCGGCCATGCTGGCGGTGGACGAAGCACACTGTATTTCACAGTGGGGACATGACTTCCGTCCCGAATATGGTGCGCTTGGCCAGCTCAGGCAGCGGCTCCCTAATGTACCGGTAATGGCACTGACCGCCACCGCCGATGAAACCACACGTAACGATATTGTCAGGCTGCTGCAGTTAAACGATCCTCTCATTCAGATCAGCAGCTTTGATCGTCCTAATATTCGCTACACGCTGGTAGAAAAATTTAAACCTACCGAACAGCTGTTGCGCTATGTGCAGGAACAGCGCGGAACGTGCGGCATTATTTACTGCAACAGCCGCGCAAAGGTGGAAGATACCGCTGCCCGCCTGCAAAGTCGGGGGTTAAGCGTGGGTGCGTATCATGCCGGCATGGACAATGCCCAGCGCGCGCATGTTCAGGAAGCTTTCCAGCGTGATGATTTACAGATCGTGGTGGCCACCGTGGCGTTTGGCATGGGGATTAATAAACCTAACGTGCGTTTTGTGGTGCATTTTGATATTCCGCGCAATATTGAATCCTACTATCAGGAAACCGGCCGCGCCGGTCGTGATGGCCTGCCTGCGGAAGCTCTGCTGCTCTACGATCCGGCAGATATGGCCTGGCTACGCCGTTGTCTTGAAGAAAAAGCGCCGGGGCAGCTTCAGGATATTGAGCGCCACAAGCTCAATGCGATGGGCGCATTTGCCGAAGCACAAACCTGTCGTCGTCTGGTCCTGCTGAACTACTTCGGCGAGGGGCGCCAGCAGGCCTGTGGAAACTGCGATATCTGTCTCGATCCGCCACGCCGTTATGATGGGCTGGTGGAGGCGCAGAAGGCGCTTTCCTGCATTTATCGCGTCGGGCAGCGTTTCGGTATGGGATATATTGTGGAAATCCTGCGTGGGGCAAATAATCAGCGTATTCGCGATATGCAACACGACAAGCTGCCGGTATACGGTATTGGCCGGGAACACAGTAATGAACACTGGACCAGCGTACTGCGCCAACTGATCCACCTGGGCCTGGTGACCCAAAACATCGCGATGTATTCGGCGCTCCAGCTGACGGAAGCGGCACGGCCAATCTTACGCGGTGAAATGCCGCTGATGCTGGCGGTACCCAGGATGGTGACGGCAAAACCGCGCAGCAGCAGCCCGAAATCATGGGGCGGGAATTACGATCGTAAGCTGTTTGGTAAACTGCGTAAGCTGCGTAAAGCGATTGCCGATGAGGACAACATTCCGCCTTATGTGGTGTTCAGCGATGCGTCACTGATTGAAATGTCCGAGCAAATGCCGCTGACGGCCTCAGAAATGCTGAGTATCAACGGCGTGGGTCATAAGAAGCTGGAGCGCTTTGGCAGACCGTTCCTGCTGATGATTAAGGATCACGTTGACGGCGTCGATGAAGATTAATCGTTGCGTACCCGGGCCGAAAAACCGGCCCGTCTCTTCAGGCAATACGTCTCGCCGATGCCAGCAGTGCTCCCACTGCCATAAACAGACCACCAAATATCCGGTTTAACAGCTTCATTTGCTGCGGGCCTTTTATCCATACGGCAATGCGCGTAGCCAGCGTGGCGTAGCCAATCATCACAATAATATCGACCATGACCGTCGTCACACCCAGGACCAGATACTGTATCGCCTGGGGCTGATGCGGGATGATAAACTGGGGAAACAGCGCGGCAAGAAATACGATGCTTTTCGGATTGGTCAGGTTAACCAGAACCGCTCGCTGGAACAGCTTGCGTCGCGGCATCGCCTTCGCCACGGCGTTCAGATCGATTGCGCCGGCAGAACGCCACTGCTGAATGCCCAGCCAGACCAGATAGGCAGCACCTGCCCATTTCAGGATCTCAAATGCCAGTAGAGACTGTGAAAACAGTGCACCCAGCCCGATACCAACCAGCACAATATGCAGTGACAGCCCGACCTGAAGCCCGCTAATCGAGGCTACAGCACCTCGATAGCCATGGCTGATGCCGGTGCTCATCGTGTTGATTGCGCCAGAGCCCGGTGAAAGACTTAAAATGCAGGTTGTGACCAGGTAAGTCAGCCACCATTCGATAGTCATGGGTAAAGCTCCCGTAGAACGCTCAATTGTGACACAATACGTGATTGTTGAACGTTGTGCTATGGGTAACAATGGCCTCGCTGAATGGTAAAACATCTTCCAGGAAAAAGTATGATGGAGCATCGTAAACCAGACTGGTTGACGCGTGAGCAGTCCTTTGCAGCCTTTGCAACCGGCCCACTCCTGAGGTTCTGGCAGCAGCGAGAAGAGGATGAATTTGCCGGCGTTGGCAACGTAGCCATTCGCTATGTGCGTTTTATCTCCCCACAACATGACAAAGTAATATTGCTCTGTCCCGGTCGTATTGAAAGCTATGTGAAATATCCCGAGCTGGCTTACGACCTCTTTCACTGCGGTTATGATGTGATCGTTGTTGATCATCGTGGACAGGGACGATCGGGCCGTCTGCTACAGGATTCGCATCGTGGACACGTGGCGGTTTTTGAGGACTACGTTGATGATCTTGAAACGCTGTATTTAAAAGAGGTCGTTGCACGTCATTATCGCCACCGTTACGCCCTGGCTCATTCCATGGGAGGTGCGATCCTCACACTGATGCTGGCGCGCCAGCCTTCGGCATTTGATGCGGCGGCATTAGTCGCACCGATGTTTGGCATTACGCTACCGATGCCGCAGTGGATGGCCCACCGGATCCTGGACTGGACGGAAAAACGTCCAACGGTCAGTGAAAGTTACGCGATCGGCACCGGGAAATGGCGCCCGCGCCCGTTTTCCCTTAATCACCTGACCCACAGCCGCGAGCGCTATCGCCGCAATCTGCGCTTTTATGCCGACGATCCCGGGCTCCGCGTCGGCGGACCAACCTATCACTGGGTCAGGGAAAGCGTGCTGGCGGGGCAGATGATTCTGCAGCAGGCAGCGCATATCTCAACTCCGCTGCTGCTGTTACAGGCGGAAGAGGATAACGTGGTCGATAATAAAGCGCAGGATCTTTTTTGCCAGGCGATGGTCGCTGCCGGACAGCCCTGTGAAGGCGGTGCGCCACACGTTATCGCGGGCGCTCGCCACGAAATACTGTTTGAGAAAGACAGTATGCGGGCGGAGGCGCTGGAAACGATTGCGGCATTCTTCTGTCGTCATCCCTGATGAATCGCTCTGTGAGCTTTACGTTACCAGATGGGCTCTACCCGTTAAATGATATTAACCAGAGGTTTTATGTATCGCATTGTTGCTTCAGATTTGGATGGCACGCTGTTATCTCCCGATCACACGCTTTCCCCTTATGCCCGCGAAACCCTGCAGCTGCTGAACCGCAAGGGGATCCACTTTATTTTTGCTACCGGCCGCCATTACATTGACGTTGCGCAGATGCGCGACAGCCTCGGCATTAATGCCTTTATGATCACCTCCAATGGCGCACGCGTGCACAACACTGCCGGTGAACTGGTATTCAGCCACAACCTGGATGAAGATATCGCCCGCGAACTGTTTGCTATACAACACAGCAACCCCGACATCTATACCAACATCTATCGTGATGAAGAGTGGTTTTTGAACCGCCACCGCCCCGATGAAATGGATTTTTTCAAGGAATCTGATTTCAACTACCAGATTTACCGCCCAGGCGAACTGCCGACGGATGGCATCAGCAAAGTCTTCTTTACCTGTAATGAACCAGAGCTACTGGTTCCCCTGGAGCTGGCGCTGACTGCGCGATGGGGTGACAGAGTCAATGTCAGCTTCTCGCTACCTACCTGCTTAGAGGTGATGGCCGGCGGGGTCTCTAAAGGACATGCGCTGGATGCAGTATCGCAGACTTTGGGCTCATCTTTAGAAGAGTGCATTGCGTTTGGTGACGGGATGAATGACAAAGAGATGCTGAGTATGGCGGGAAAAGGATGCATCATGGATAACGCCCATCAGCGACTGAAAGATTTGCTGCCGGAACTGGAAATCATTGGATCTAATGCCGATGAAGCAGTGCCGAAAAGGTTACGTGCTCTGTTTGGTGTGTAAACGATCTGATTTTTAATCGTTGTAGTTTCAGTCTGGATTATCTATTCATCACCAGGAAATAGGAGTTATTTCCTGGTTGTTACTTTTTCTTCCTACTCGCGCAACCAGGGGGTTTAATAGCCAGCTTTGATTAAAAAATCGAATTTTTATTTTATAGGTTTAAGCCATTCCGAAACTTACAAGCCTCACTGAATGAGATTTTTTTGATGCCTGTCGATTTTTCACGGCGATAGAAAGTTAATACTGTTCACTAATGCTAAATTACGACTGCCTGTCTACAGTTGTATGTCAGCTATCGGCGCATAACTTTTCTCTGCATCATTATTATTGATGTCCTGGTTTGAATTCAAAAAGAATTTATTAAAGCATAATCCATAACGGTGGATGGTCATGATCAGGTCGTTGGGGAAACCATGCTTAGCTAGAAGCGAACGGGTTTGGAAAACTAACTGGTTATAGTTTTTTTCTTTTGAGCTCGAGGGATTTCTTCCCCAGATGTTTTGAATAATTTTCTCTTTCTCAATGATTTCATTCATCAGGCAAAGAATTAGAATTCGCTGGTTTTTACTCACCTTAGCCATAATGTCAGTATCTTTTATTATCAAGTACTTCTCTTTTAGGAGGAGTTTTCCATTTTCATATTTAACCATTCTTGGATCCAGATTAATCATCGCTATATTCTCTTTTGGTAAACAGATATATATGACTTACAAAGAGAGACTCTTTGCTAAATTGTCATGCTAATTAGAGAAAGTATATTATTTGTAAGGCATTAATAGGAGCATATAATTCATTATTTGTGATTTATAGGTTTTTATCCTGTTTGTAATTGGTTTATTAGTTTTATGTCTCGAATTTTAAGGCGGTTGTATTGGTCGCTTGTAAAGGAATAGTGGCTTTTTTAGTGTTATTTTATTGCATTATCATGACAGAAAACTGTCCTTCTCGATTTTTAATGGGGCGTTTCGTTTATATAATCAGGTCTTTGAGTAAGTTACTTAATAGATGAAATGTTAAAATACAATGGCTGCGAAGGAACGTTGTATTTTTTGGATGGCAGCATCGATATACTAACCTTTAGCCGGCTCGCGAATGATTTGTTATTAATAATGGGTAAAAACAATGACAATCCATTGGGAAAAGAACATATATTAAACGAATTGTGGGCTAAAGGAGGTTTGGCATGCTCTGGTAACAACCTGAATGTTTATAAACCGATATTGCATAAAGTGCTGGTCAGTTTGGGTTTTTCTGACTTAATGTTTACCATTTCTCGCGATGAGTTTATGTTTAATTCAGAGCTTGATTTTAAAAAATAACTCCGTTGCTGTTATTTTATGAATCACAAAGTGAGTTTGTTAGCATTTTTTAAATTATCATGCATTTTTTTTCTTTTGTTGGGATGGTGAAATTCATGGGGTCGCGAAACGTTACCCATGCTGGCTGGTAGTGATTATTCTCTCACTGGGCATTCTCTGGTTTTTTAGCGCGGATACAAGGCGCAGTTTTACCTGCAGGGCGCAGCTGGCCGTTGAACTTTCGTTCAGCCAGTGTGACAGCAGAAATCTGCTCGACCTGTTTATCGCGATGAACGGCGATGGAGAAGGCTATTTAATGCTATCGGGTAAGACTGGATGTCAGGATAAGACAGTCGTTGCCAACGATATTTTAGATTTCGACAAAGAGAGTGAAGAGAGAGTTTATGATCTGCATGTGCGCAAAAAACTGCGTTGATCGGCAGGATACTTCCTCAGTTCAGCGGGGATGACGTCATGATCAGAATCAGAAGGCTCGATCATCGGAGATATCTTGTTGCTACTGATAACCCTCGATTGCAGGTGTGCAAATCGGTGTAACTGGATAATAAGTAGCGGGAAGACTCCCGCTACTCACGTTTTAATTACTGAGCATTCAACTTTTGCTTATGTTTCTTTTCACTCATCATGGTCATCGCAAGCAGAATAACGGCCAGTACACACCCGCCGATCATGACCATAAAACCGCCGTCCCATCCAAAGAAATCAACGGTGTAACCAACAATCGCGCTGGCGGCAACAGAACCCCCCAGATAGCCAAAGAGGCCGGTAAAGCCAGCGGCAGTGCCGGCCGCCTTTTTCGGAGCCAGTTCCAGAGCGTGCAGGCCGATCAGCATCACAGGACCATAAATCAGAAAACCAATCACCATCATACAGGCCATATCCACGCCAGGATTCCCTGCCGGGTTCATCCAGTAGACGATGGTCGCGATGGTCACAAGGGTCATAAAGAATACGCCGGTAGCACCGCGGTTACCTTTGAATACCTTATCTGACATCCAGCCGCACAGCAGGGTGCCTGGAATACCCGCATACTCGTAGAAGAAGTACGCCCACGAGGATTTATCCAGCGTGAAGTGTTTAACCTCTTTCAGGTAGGTCGGTGACCAGTCAAGGACGCCATAGCGCAGCAGATAGACAAACACGTTTGCCAGCGCGATGTACCACAGCAGTTTGTTCGGCAGAATGTACTGTGTAAAAATCTGTTTTGCCGTCAGTTCTGTTTCATGCTTTGCATCATAGTCCGGCGGATAATCGTTTTTATACTCTTCAATCGGAGGCAGACCACAAGATTGTGGCGTATCGCGCATCAAAGCAAAAGCGAAAATCGCAATCAGAATGGCGGCGAATGCCGGCATGTAAAGTGCGGCTTTCCAGTCGTTAAACCAGGCCATACCAAGCAGGAACAGTAGCGGAGGAATACCGCCGCCAACGTTATGCGCGCAGTTCCACACGGAAACAATACCACCACGCTCTTTCTGCGACCACCAGTGAACCATTGTGCGGCCACACGGTGGCCAACCCATGCCCTGGAACCATCCACACAGGAACAGCAGAACGAACATCACCATGATGCTGGATGTGGCCCAGGGGACAAAACCCATGAACAGCATAACCAACGCGGCAAGAATCAGTCCGGCAGGCAGGAATACGCGGGGATTTGAACGGTCAGAAACCGAACCCATGATAAATTTGGAAAATCCGTAAGCTATTGATATACCTGACAAGGCGAATCCTAAATCGCCACGTGAAAAACCCTGTTCGACCAGATAAGGCATTGCCAGCGCGAAGTTTTTACGCACCAGATAATAAGCGGCGTAACCGAAGAAGATTCCCAGAAAAATCTGCCAGCGCAGTTTACGGTACAGTGGATCAACGCGGCTGTCATCAACGCGGGGCTGATGTGCTGCGGGTTTAAAAATACTTAACATTACGGTCCCCATGGCTCAGGTAACAACATTCACGCCAGGCTGAGAAGAAATGCAAACAGTGTCCCTGGTTATGGCAAATGTTCCATTTCGAAAGCAGCGTGGCGATTTTCGAATAAAGTGGTTGTGAATACGTGCGCAAATGTTACATCTTTATGACGTTATGGCTATATCTTCATCATTAAATGTGGTTGTATTTTCGTATGCGAACTATGATTTGTGATTGATATCACATTAAAGCGGCTATCTGCTCTCGTTTTTAAATTTTTGATGGTCAGGTTCTGAATGGAGAGTAACTCAACGCGTGTTCAATATTTCCATAAAAAAAAGAGGGGATTAAGTTGAATTGCGAAGCGTCAGGATAAAGACAAAAAATCTGGTTGAGTTTAAACCCGATCGCTTAAAAATTAACTTGTTGATATTTAGGTTTAAATTAAAACGCCGCTTTTCACGGACGCAATACGAGCGTCAAGAACAGAAGGCGACAACATCATCACCAATATTAATAAGGTTAATGGATTTCTTAACAATAATCAGAGAGATCTCTCTATGGCCTGTTAAGGTTAACCTGATCTTGCATCCTCTCTGACGGTATCTTCTATGCGCAGACTTCCCGCGTTGATTAAAAAGCTCAACAAATAAGAGTCTCAGATCGCACCGGAGAAACGATTGTTTAATAATATTAAGAAACTAACGCCTGATTAAGGCGTTAATTTATTAATAAACAATGTTATTTTTTTGCCGGGCGAATTTTCATTGCCAGGCCCTTAAGGAAGTTTCGAAGAATTTGATCGCCGCACTCACGATAGTTTTTATGACCCGGCTTGCGGAAAATAGCGCCAATTTCTGAGGGGCCTACCGCAAAATCGGCGTTTTTCAGCAGCTCAATGATGTCAGTGGTTTTTAAGTCGAAGGCGACGCGAAGCTTTTTCATGATGATGTTATTAGTCATCTTACGCTCAATGGAAGGCACTGGTGCATCTTCGCTCTTGCCGCGACGTTCAAAAATCAGACCGTTGAGAAAATACCCCATAATGACATCCGGACAAGGGCGATAGCCTGGCTCATCTTCTTTTTTCAGGAAGCTGTGAATCTCCGCTTCGGCCACTTCGCTCTCTGCCAGCGCCAGAATGCTCACTACTTTTGCATCGCTCAAATCCAGCATGTAGCGCACACTGCGCAGGACATCATTATTGGTCATAAACACTCTCTTGGTTAAAACTGTTGCAGTGAGCGCATTATAAGAGCCAATTGAGCGGTTAGACAGGAAAAACCGCCAGCCTTTATCGGCGAAAGACTTCAGGGGGGAGTAAATGCTGTCGGTAACGGCGTTCCGGGGCGAGAAGCATCCCGCACTCGCGGCAAATGATCGCAGGCATGCTGCCGGGCTGAACGGATAAAGGCTTCAACCACCGGTTGCCGCTGTTCGCCATCGCGTACGGCCGCGTAAAGCCTGCTCCACAGACCTTCACCCAGTGATTTTGTAATAATAAGACCCTGATGTTCAAAGCTTTCCACCACCCAGTGTGGCAGTGCGGCTATTCCCATCTGTGCGGAAACCATCTGAATTAACAGCAGCGTATTATCCACGCTTTTCAGCGCCGGGCTGACGTCCGCTGGCTGCAAGAAATGGCGCCAGATATCAAGGCGTTGTCGCTGTACCGGGTATATCAACAACACTTCACTGGCTAAATCTTCTGGCGAGATCTCTTCTACGCTGGCCAGGGGATGGTCGGGCGCCAGCACCAGCCGGACTTCAAAATCAAACATCGGTGAATAGAACAGACCGCTGCGGGGCAGGATATCGGAGGTCAGCACGATATCCAGTTCGCCCTGCTGAAGAGCTGGCTGGGGGTCAAACGTTACGCCGGATTTGAAATCCATCATTACCTGCGGCCAGCTTTTACGGAAATTATTCAGCGCCGGGGTCAGCCACTGAATACAGCTGTGGCACTCAATGGCGATACGCAGCGTGGTCTGATGTGGCTCATGGCAGGCCTGTAGCGCCTGCTGAATCTGTGGCAGCACCTGTTCTGCCAGCTGCAGCAAAACTTCTCCCTGCGGCGTAAAGCGAAGCGGCTGGCTTTTCCGCACAAACAGGCGGAAGCCCAGCCGCTGTTCCAGGTCGCTGAACTGATGGGATAACGCTGACTGCGTTTGATGAAGCTGGGCGGCGGCGGCGGCCAGCGAACCTGAATTTCGCAGGGCCTGCAGCGTTCGCAGGTGTTTGAATTCGATCATGAGAGTCCTTCACATCGACAATGAACATATTGCGCTTGTGGCTAATACAGTACCTGCGGATTATAGCAGTGTAAACATCTGGACGTCCAAATGACATTTGCCAGTGAGCTGATTTGTCATTGTGCATCCGGGCAGTGCTCAAAGAACGTGACGTTTTCCGCGGGCTGCGCACTGATCGAATGCGAAATGGCTGTCAAACGGGGGGCCAGAACCTTCTGAACGAATCATCTATATGAACAGGAATCTCATCATGACTATTCAGAACCACACTCTTGGATTTCCCCGCGTTGGTCTGCGTCGCGAGCTGAAAAAAGCACTGGAAAGCTACTGGTCAGGCAGCAGCACCCAGGAAGAGCTGCTGGCAACCGGTCGCGAACTGCGCGCCCGTCACTGGCGGCAGCAGAAAGAGGCCGGTGTGGATCTGCTGCCGGTCGGTGACTTCGCCTGGTACGACCACGTACTGACGACCAGTCTGCTGTTAGGTAATGTGCCTGCTCGCCACCAGAACAAAGCGGGTGCTGTCGATCTTGATACCCTGTTTCGCCTTGGCAGGGGCCGTGCACCGACCGGTGAACCGGCTGCGGCTGCCGAAATGACTAAATGGTTTAACACTAACTATCACTATATGGTGCCGGAGTTTGTGCAGGGGCAGCAGTTCAGACTGACCTGGACCCAGCTGCTGGATGAGGTTGATGAGGCGCTGGCGCTGGGGCATAAAGTTAAACCTGTGCTGCTCGGGCCGGTGACCTACCTTTGGCTGGGAAAAGTAAAAGGTGAGGCGTTTGACCGTCTGACGCTGTTAAAAGATATTCTGCCGGTTTATCAACAGGTGCTGGCCGAGCTGGCAAAACGAGACATTGAGTGGGTACAGATAGATGAACCGGCCCTTGTTCTGGAGCTGCCTGCTGAGTGGCTGGCGGCATTTAAACCCGCTTATGACGCATTGCAGGGGCCGACTCAACTACTGCTGACTACCTATTTCGACAGCATTGGCCAGAATCTGGAGGCCATCATCGCACTGCCAGTTCAGGGTCTGCATGTGGATCTGGTTCACGGTAAAGATGATATCAGTGTACTGAACGACAAAGTGCCAGCGGACTGGCTGCTGTCAGTGGGGGTGATCAACGGACGGAACGTCTGGCGTGCCGACCTTAGCAGCTGGTTTGAGCGCCTGCAGCCGCTAGTCACCCAGCGTAAAAAGCTGTGGATTGGTTCCTCCTGCTCACTGCTGCACAGTCCCATTGATCTGAGTGTGGAAACTCGTCTGGATGAAGAAGTAAAAAGCTGGTTCGCGTTCGCACTACAGAAATGTACTGAACTGTCACTGCTGAGTAATGCGCTGAACAATAACGATGCTGCCTTACTGCAGACATGGAGTGCACCCATCCGTGCTCGCAAAACCTCAAACCGGGTACATAACGCTGCGGTGGGGGAACGGCTGGCGGTTGTCACCGCCAGCGACAGCAAGCGTCAGAGCAGTTATCCGGTTCGAGCTGAAGCCCAACGCGAGCGTTTCAAGCTACCGGCATGGCCAACCACAACGATTGGGTCATTCCCACAGACCACCGAAATTCGCGGCCTGCGTCTCGATTTCAAACAGGGGCGCCTGCAGAGTTCTCAATACCGTACCGCTATCGCCGAACACATTAAGCAGGCTATCGACGAGCAGGAACGTCTCGGCCTTGATGTGCTGGTTCACGGTGAAGCGGAACGTAACGACATGGTGGAGTATTTCGGCGAAAATCTCGACGGTTTTGTCTTCACGCAGAATGGCTGGGTGCAGAGCTACGGTTCGCGTTGTGTAAAACCCCCGATCATTATTGGGGATATCAGCCGTCCGCGGGCGATTACCGTTGAGTGGGCGAAATATGCTCAGTCGCTGACTGACAAGCCGGTAAAAGGTATGCTGACCGGCCCTGTGACAATCCTTTGCTGGTCATTCCCGCGTGAGGATGTCTCGCGGGAAACCATTGCTAAGCAGATTGCACTGGCGCTACGTGATGAAGTAGAAGATTTGGAAAAAGCGGGTATCGGCATCATTCAGATTGATGAGCCGGCCTTGCGTGAAGGTCTGCCGCTGCAAAAATCTGACTGGGCAGCCTACCTGAAGTGGGCGGTAGACGCATTTCGTCTGAATGCCGCCGTGGCGCATGATGATACGCAGATCCACACACATATGTGCTACTGCGAGTTCAATGACATCATGGACTCAATTGCCGCGCTGGATGCTGATGTGATCACTATCGAGACCTCACGTTCCGATATGGAACTGCTGGAGTCCTTTGAACAGTTCGACTACCCGAATGAAATCGGCCCGGGGGTTTACGATATCCATTCGCCAAATGTGCCAGGCGTGGAATGGATGGAAGCGCTGCTGCTAAAAGCGGCGCAGCGTATTCCCACCGAACGTCTGTGGGTCAATCCGGACTGTGGTCTGAAAACCCGTGGCTGGACTGAGACCCGCCAGGCGCTGGCGAACATGGTGAAAGCGGCGCAAAACCTGCGTGCGGCAAAAGTGTGACTGCTTGCGTGCATCAGGTGGTGATCATACGGGGCGCTCAGCGCCCCTTTCATTATGCTTTTGACACCACGTTGTGCTGTGCAAACCACGCCAGCATTCGCTGCCAGCCGTCAGCGGCGGACTCTGCGTGATAGCTCGGACGGTAGTCGGCGTTAAACGCGTGACCAGCATCCGGATAGACGATGATTTCCGCGTGTGCATTCGCTGCCCGGAGCGCCTGGCGCATTGTATCGACAGTCTCTAATGGGATCCCATCATCTTTCGCCCCGTAAAGACCCAGTACCGGTGCATTCAGATCGACCGCAATATCCACCGGATGTTTTGGCTGCTTCATGGTCTTTTCACCCACCAGCTTGCCATACCACGCTACGGCCGCTTTCAATTGCGGGTTGTGTGCAGCATAAAGCCAGGTAATGCGCCCCCCCCAGCAAAAACCGGTAATCGCCATATTACGCATATCGCCCTCGTGGCGAGAAGCCCAGTTCGCCACGTGATCAAGGTCGGCCAGAACCTGGTTGTCCGGTACTTTACTGACCAGTTCATTTAACAGCGTTGGGATATCGTCGTAGTCTGCGGCATCACCCTGGCGGAAGTAGAGATCTGGCGCGACGGCCAGATAGCCTTCGCGGGCCAGACGCCGACAAACATCGCGGATATGTTCATGAACGCCAAAAATCTCCTGCACCACCAGTACGACGGGTAACGGTCCAGCGACATGACGCGGCCTGGCATGGAAAGCGGGCATATTCTCACCCTGAGTCGGGATTGAAGTTTCACCCGAAATAATCTCTGTGTCATCGGTAATCACCGTGGTGGCCGCGACAGGCTGGACTGCAGGTGCGAAGCTATTATTGCTCAATTTTTGAGTCGTGTTATCTTCGGTTTTCATTGTCCTCTCCGTGCATGAACTAAGGCGATGGGCTAACTATAGCCAGGAAACGCCGACCCCCTGGGGGGACGGGCTATCTCTTTATCATCAGCTAAACCTGGTCTGCGGGGCGGGTTGTAGCAAAAAAAGGCAGAAGAACACTCATGTGTGATTTTGATCTCACTTTCAATTTCGTTTGATGTAACTTTCATTTGGATAAGCGATTGTTATCACATAAATGTGCGCCGCGTTTGCTTACAGTAGCACTCAGTTAACTATCCCCGATTTTCGTGACAGGAGTTTGAAATGGCACAATCTGACGTTTTCCACCTTGGTTTAACGAAGGCCGATCTTCAGGGAGCCACGCTGGCGATCGTACCCGGCGATCCTGAACGCGTGAAGAAAATCGCGGCCCTGATGGACAACCCGATCCATTTGGCCTCACACCGCGAATTCACCACCTGGCGCGCAGAGTTATCTGGCCAGCCGGTAATCGTCTGTTCGACGGGCATCGGCGGACCGTCCACCTCTATTGCCGTTGAAGAACTGGCGCAGTTAGGCATTCGCACCTTTCTGCGCGTGGGGACTACTGGTGCGATTCAGCCTAATATCAACGTGGGCGATGTGCTGGTGACCACGGCTTCTGTGCGTCTTGATGGCGCCAGCCTGCATTTTGCGCCGTTGGAATACCCGGCTGTTGCAGATTTTACCTGCACCACCGCGCTGGTTGCCGCAGCCGAAGCGGCCGGTGCTACAACCCACATTGGCGTCACTGCCTCCTCCGACACCTTTTACCCAGGTCAGGAGCGTTACGATACCTATTCCGGGCGCGTTGTCAGTCGTTTCCAGGGGTCGATGAAAGAGTGGCAGCAGATGGGCGTGCTGAACTACGAAATGGAGTCGGCTACGCTGCTGACCATGTGTGCCAGTCAGGGGCTGCGGGCGGGTATGGTTGCTGGTGTGATCGTCAACCGCACTCAGCAGGAAATCCCTGATGCTGAAACGATGAAACGCACCGAAAGCGATGCGGTTAAAATTGTCGTTGAGGCTGCTCGCCGCCTGCTGTAAGGGTGAAATAGTTGGGCTGCGGCAGTTGCTGCAGCCATGAAACTTCTGCAACAGTCCCCCCGCTTTTTCGAGCCGTCATCCTGTTCGGGTTTAAATCGTCCCACGTCATCCGCCGTTGCGCTTTTTGTCTGGACATTCATACAGTGTGCCTCTATTTTCCCCTGAGGATGTTGATTAGAGGGGAAGCAGGGTGGATGCAACAATCAGTTACGTCGCAGGCATTGGTCTGGCAGGAATGCTGGTAGGGTGGATATTTGCCTGGTTCCTCGGTCAGCAGCGACTGGCTAAACAGGAAACCGAGCGACGACTGCTGGTGCAGGCCGCGGAGCAGAGCCAGACAGAACGCCTGCGCCTGCAGCAGCAGCTGGACGAGCAGGTATCGGAACAAAGGCAAAATGAGCAGGAGTTGCGTCAGCTGCACGGCAGCCTGGCCGCTGCTCAGGAAAAGCTGCATCAGTTCGATCACTGGCGAGGGGAAGCCGAACAGCTCTCGCGCGAACTGCGCACACAGTTAGAGATTAACAGCGCGCAGGAAGCCGAACTGCGTGAAGTGACCATCCGACTGGAAGAAACGCGCATCGCCGCAGAAGAAAAACAGCGACTGCTGGTGAACAGCGAACAGCGGCTGAACTCGCAGTTTGAAAACCTCGCCAATCGCATTTTTGAAAATAGCGGACGCCGCGTAGATGAGCAGAATCGTCAGAGCCTGCACGGCCTGATCGCCCCGCTGCGGGAACAGCTGGAAGGATTTCGCCGCCAGGTGCAGGAAGGCTTCGGTCAGGAAGCGCGTGAGCGCCACACGCTTTCCCATGAGATACGCAACCTGCAGCAGCTGAATGCCCGTATGGCACAGGAAGCGCTTAATCTGACGAAAGCACTGAAGGGTGACAATAAAACGCAGGGAAACTGGGGCGAGGTGGTGTTGAGCCGCGTGCTTGAGGCGTCCGGGCTGCGTGAAGGCCATGAGTATGAAACGCAGGTCAACATCCAGCTGGAGCAGAATGGGCGCATGCAGCCGGATGTCATCGTGCGTCTGCCTCAGGGTAAAGATGTGGTGATTGACGCCAAAATGACGCTGGTGGCCTACGAACGCTATTTCAACAGTGAAGATGAGCTTCAGCGTGAAGCCGCTGTCAGTGAGCATATCGCCGCCATACGCGGCCATCTTCGGTTATTGGGCCGTAAAGATTATCAACAATTGCCAGGTTTACGCTCGCTGGATTATGTGTTGATGTTTATTCCCATTGAACCGGCGTTTCTACTGGCCATCGATCGCCAGCCTGAACTGATTAGCGAGGCCCTGAATCAGAACATCATGCTGGTGAGTCCGACCACGCTGCTGGTAGCGCTGCGGACAATTAACAATCTGTGGCGTTATGAACACCAGAGTCGCCACGCCCAGCGTATCGCCGATCGTGCCGGGCGGCTGTATGACAAAATGCGACTGTTTGTGGATGATATGACCAGCATTGGTCAAAACATAGAAAAGGCCCAGGACAGTTATCGTCAGGCGATGAAAAAACTGTCTGAAGGGCGGGGCAATCTGATTGCGCAAACTGAAGGATTTCGCCAGATGGGCGTGGAGGTGAAGCGGCCTATCAATCCTCTGCTGGCCGGGCAGGCTGTTTCAGAGGGCGGTGAAGAGATCGCAGAGCAGAGTGACAGCGAGAAACCACTGGCTGGCGGCGGAAACCCCGAAATCGCCGCCGCCAGGGGGCAGCGTCAAATCAATGAATAAGCGAGCGGCAAGTGCCTGACCTGCCTGACTCTGGTACACTTAGCCTATATTTGATTGTGGAGCAGGCAAAACAAATGGCAGATGAATCAAAGGACACTACCCACTTCGGTTACCGTACCGTTGCGAAAAGCGACAAAGCCGATATGGTTGCTGATGTTTTCCATTCCGTTGCGGCCAAATACGATCTGATGAATGACCTGATGTCATTCGGTATTCACCGCATCTGGAAGCGTTTTACCATTGACAGCAGCGGCGTGCGCCGCGGGCAGCGCGTACTCGATTTAGCCGGTGGTACCGGCGATCTGACGGCGAAGTTTTCTCGCCTGGTTGGCGAAACGGGTGAAGTTGTGCTGGCAGATATTAACAGCTCAATGCTGAAAGTTGGCCGTGAGAAGCTGCGTAACAAAGGCATTATCGGTAATGTTAATTATGTTCAGGCTAACGCAGAAGCCTTGCCGTTCCCGGACAACTATTTTGACTGTATTACCATCGCTTTTGGCCTGCGTAACGTAACGGAAAAAGAGAAGGCACTGGCATCAATGTTCCGTGTCCTCAAGCCAGGTGGACGTCTGCTGGTGCTTGAGTTTTCTAAGCCGGTGCTGGAGCCGTTAAGCAAAGCTTATGACGCCTACTCTTTCCATATTTTGCCACGTATCGGTGAAATGGTGGCGAAAGATGCGGGAAGCTACCGCTACCTGGCAGAGTCCATCCGTATGCATCCCGACCAGGAGACGCTAAAGCAGATGATGATGGATGTCGGCTTCGAAAACACCACCTATCACAATCTCACGGGCGGCATCGTTGCCTTGCACCGCGGGTTTAAGTTCTGATCGGGAAAGCGAATGACTTTAACGCCGTTGTTAACTGCCAGTCTGGAGACCGCGCTTAACCAGATTCTGTATCGCGATCGTGGCCTGAAAGCGGCGCGTCAACGCTTGAGCGGTAGAAGCCTTGCGATAGAACTGGCTGAACTGAAGCAGCCAGTGATCTTTATCTTCAGCGATCGTCAGGTGGATGTACTGGGTGACTGGGCTGACAAGCCCGATTGTACGGTAAAAACGCACCTGACCACGCTGCCGAAGCTTCGCGATCGCCAGCAGCTCACTGCGCTCATTCGCAGCGGAGAGCTGGAAGTCGAAGGCGATCTCCAGCTGGTTCAGCAGTTTTCCACGCTTATGGACCTGGCGGAACTCGATCCGGCGGAATACCTCGCTCCCTGGATTGGTG
Organism: uncultured Erwinia sp.; assembly: GCA_913775305.1. Classification (GTDB taxonomy): domain Bacteria; phylum Pseudomonadota; class Gammaproteobacteria; order Enterobacterales; family Enterobacteriaceae; genus Erwinia. The sequence goes on from CAJYIY010000084.1 coordinate 58,438, forward strand.
ATATCGCTGCGCAGGGTATTTCGCAGTTTGCACGCCGTGGTTTTCAGGCCGTTCGACGTGACGTACAGCGTAAACAAAGCTATCTGGCGCAGACGTTGACTGAAGAGTGGCGAGTTGCCCCTGGCGGCCTGGAGCTGGCATGGTTTGCTGAAGAAGTTGACGCGCTGTCGGCTTCACTGGAAGCATTGGAAGTTCGTCTCAAAAAACGGGAGGCTAAATGAGTTTCGGAGAATTACGCCGCCTGTATCTGATTGTTCGTGTGTTCCTCACCTATGGTTTAGATGAACTGATCCCGAAGATGCGCATCACACTGCCGCTGCGGTTGTGGCGCAAATGCCTGTTCTGGCTCCCGAATCGCCATAAGAATTTGCCGCTGGGTGAGCGTCTTCGCCTGGCACTGGAGCAGCTTGGTCCGGTATGGATTAAGTTTGGACAGATGATGTCTACCCGTCGTGACCTGTTTCCTCCGCAGATCGCCGACCAGCTGGCGATGTTGCAGGACCGCGTCGCACCTTTTGACGGCGCGAAAGCGCTGAAGTTGATCGAACAGTCATTAGGCGCACCGATTTCCAGCCAGTTTGATGATTTTGATATCACCCCACTGGCATCGGCCTCAATCGCTCAGGTGCACACGGCAACACTGAAAGAAAATGGTAAAGCGATCGTTATTAAGGTCATACGCCCCGATATCCTGCCGGTGATTAAGGCGGATATGAAGCTGATTAAGCGCATGGCTCGCTGGGTCCCGCGTTTGTTGCCTGATGGTCGCCGTTTGCGCCCGCAGGAAGTGGTTGCTGACTATGAAAAAACGCTGCTGGATGAGCTGAATTTGTTGCGGGAAGCGGCGAATGCTATCCAACTGCGTCGCAATTTTGACGGCAGCAATATGCTGTACGTGCCTGAAATTTACTCAGACTATTGCAGTGAGACGATGCTGGTCATGGAGCGCATCTACGGCATTCCTATTTCGGATGTGGTGGCGCTTGAACAGAACGGCGTCAATATGAAACTGCTGGCCGAGCGCGGTGTGCAGGTGTTCTTTACCCAGGTATTCCGCGACAGTTTTTTCCATGCGGATATGCATCCAGGAAATATTTTTGTCAGCTACGAGCATCCTGAGGATCCGCAATATATTGGTATCGACTGCGGTATCGTGGGGTCGCTTAACAAGGAAGATAAGCGGTATCTGGCGGAAAATTTTATCGCGTTCTTCAACCGCGACTATCGCAAAGTGGCGGAACTGCACGTTGATTCAGGTTGGGTTCCACCTGATACCAATGTGGAAGATTTTGAGTTTGCCATCCGCACCGTCTGTGAGCCCATTTTTGAGAAGCCTCTTGCAGAGATCTCGTTTGGTCACGTGCTGATGAACCTGTTCAACACCGCACGGCGTTTTAATATGGAAGTGCAGCCTCAGCTGGTATTGCTGCAGAAAACATTGCTGTATGTTGAAGGCGTGGGCAGGCAGCTTTATCCTCAGTTAGATCTGTGGAAAACGGCTAAGCCGTTCCTGGAAGACTGGATCAAAGATCAAATTGGCATTCCTGCCATTGTTCGGGCGTTGAAGGAAAAAGCGCCGTTCTGGGCAGAAAAACTGCCGGAACTGCCGGAACTGTTCTACGACAGCCTGCGCCAGCATAAGCATTTACAGCACAGCGTCGATCGTCTGGTTAGCGAACTTAAGGATGAAAAAGCGAAGCAGCACCAGTCGCGTTATTTATTCGGCGTTGGTTCCACGCTGCTGTTGAGTGGTACCGCTATTTTGCTATTCCGTCCGGACTGGGATTTTTTCTCAGCCGGGTTACTCGCGGGTGGTATCGTCGCCTGGCTTGTTGGTTGGGGCAGAACAAAATGATTGTCATGAATGGTAAATAGGCAGTTTATTGCGTTGCTGCACAGGTTTGCGCATCGTCAGTAAGATATAAGCTGTTATATACTGCACAACCGGCTTCAACTATTGATATCTAGAGGTAACCATGGGCATTACTCTTCCACACTTACTCATCATCGCTGTGCTGGTCGTTCTGCTGTTCGGCACGAAAAAATTGCGCTCTCTGGGTTCCGATCTCGGCTCGTCTATCAAAGGCTTTAAAAAGGCGATGAGCGATGAAGACGACAAAGCAAAACCCACAACGCATTCCGAAGATGCTGATTTTAGTGCCAAACTGGCCGATCAGCAGCATAGCGAAGTGAAGAAAGAAGACGTCAAAAACGACAAGGTATAAACCGTGTTCGACATAGGCTTTAGTGAACTGGTTCTGGTTTTCGTTATTGGTCTGGTTGTACTCGGACCGCAACGTCTACCCGTCGCGGTTAAAACCGTTGTTGGCTGGATACGGGCATTACGTTCGCTGGCTACCAGCGTCCAGAATGAACTGGCGCAGGAGTTGAAACTGCAGGAGCTGCAGGATGGCCTGAAGAAAATCGAAAAGGCCAGCATGGACAGCCTTTCTCCTGAGCTGAAGGCCTCCGTGGAGGAACTGAAGCAGACGGCAGAGTCGTTCAAGCGTTCCTACCTTGGCGATAATGAAAAGGCTGCGGATGAAGAAGCGCACACGATCCATAATCCGCTGGTGAAAAACGAGACGCCTCATGACGGCGCTACGCCGTCGCAAGCCGATCGTCAGGCATCTGCCCCTGCTCTGGCACCTGAGCAAGCGGAAGTGCTGACAGAATCGCCAGAATCTCCTGCGGCTGCTGCCACTGAACCAAAGGTTTCAAAGCCTGATGAGGTCGAGAGCGTGGTTTCCCTGCAGAAACCGATTGTGCCCGCAGCTCCTGTAGCTAAACACACTCCACAACCGAGCGATGAACGATAAATATGGCCGTTGAAGATACCCAGCCCCTTATCAGTCATCTGATTGAATTACGTAAGCGCCTGTTAAACTGCATTATTGCTGTTCTGGTCATTTTCCTTTGTCTGATTTATTTCTCCAATGATATTTATCAGATGGTTGCGGCTCCGCTGATCGAGAAGATGCCGTCAGGGGCCAGCATGATTGCGACCGATGTGGCCTCGCCGTTTCTGACGCCGATTAAACTGACGGTGATCGTGTCCATTTTCCTTGCCGTGCCGGTTATTCTTTATCAGATCTGGGCGTTTGTTGCCCCAGCGCTGTATCGTCATGAGCGTCGGCTGGTCATGCCACTGCTCGTTTCCAGTTCATTCCTATTCTATCTTGGAATGGCTTTCGCCTATTTTATCGTCTTCCCGTTGGCGTTTGGCTTCTTCGCAAAAACCGCGCCGCAGGGCGTTCAGATTGCGACAGATATCAATAACTATCTCGACTTTGTCATGACGCTTTTTATGGCGTTTGGCGTGTCGTTTGAAGTGCCGATTGCAATCGTACTGCTCTGCTGGACAGGGGTGACGACCCCGGAAGACCTGAAGGCCAAACGTCCTTATGTACTGGTAGGCGCGTTTGTGGTGGGCATGTTACTGACACCGCCGGATATTTTCTCCCAAACGCTGTTAGCCGTTCCGATGTACTGCCTGTTTGAAGTGGGCGTGCTGGTTTCTCGTTTCTACGTCGGGCAAAAACGTGGCGACGATGAGGATCGAGAGCAGGATACTGAATCGTAGTAAGCTTCTGCTTCCGGCTGCTCAGGCAGGACAAACACTATTTTCAACCGCCCGTCAGGGCGGTTATTGTTTGGAAGAGATTATGTTTGATATTGGTGTAAACCTGACCAGCACCCAGTTCGCGAAAGACCGGCAGCAGGTGGTGAAACGTGCGCGTCAGGCGGGTGTTAATGGCATTTTAATTACCGGAACCAACGCGCTGGAGAGCCAGCAGGCACAAAGTCTTGCACTACAGCATCCTGACTACTGCTGGTCAACCGCAGGTGTACACCCTCATCATGCCAGCGAGTGGTCAGCTGAAACAGAAACAACCCTGAGAAGACTGTCTGAAATGCCGCAGGTTGTTGCCATTGGCGAGTGCGGTCTTGATTTCAATCGTAATTTCTCCGAGCCTGAACAGCAGGCCTATGCTTTTAATGCCCAGCTGGAGCTGGCCGCCGATCTTGCGCTGCCTGTTTTTCTTCACTGCCGGGAAGCCCATAGCCGTTTTATCTCTATTCTTCAGCCCTGGTTACCTAAGCTGCCTGCCGCAGTGCTGCACTGCTTTACCGGCACTCGTCAGGAGCTGGAGGACTGTCTTGAATTGGGATTGTCTGTCGGTATCACGGGCTGGGTTTGCGACGAGCGAAGAGGATTAGAGCTACGCGAGCTGATCCCGCTGATTCCGGCGGACCGTCTGTTGCTTGAAACCGATGCCCCCTGGCTGTTGCCCAGAGACATGCGTCCGCGTCCGGTATCACGTCGCAATGAGCCCTGTTTCCTGCCGCATATTGTCGAGCAGGTCGCGTTGCTGCGTGGCGAAGATGCCCAGCGGCTGGCAGAAAAGACGGCGGAAAACGCGCGCCGGATTTTTCGGCTGTAAACGTTCGGACGAGCCAGGAGCAGCACCGAACGTCGGATGTCGGTCGGTGCCCAGGGCCGGGAAACCGCTACAGTTTTTCGAACTGGCTGTTGCTGACGCTACGGATCACCTGCTTGTTAAGCAGATTCAACAGCAGAATAGAGCGTGCTTCACCATCGGGTTCGGTATAGATGGCCTGCAGCCCTTCGAATGCACCCTCTGTAATGACTACCTTATCGCCCGGCTGTGCCAGGCCATCGTCAACGCTGGCCAGGACGGGCTCATTCTGCAACGCATGGATCACTTTCTCCGGAACGATTGCGGGTTGATTGCCAAAGCGAACAAAATGGCTGACGCCGCGCGTAGCGCTGATAGTGGTGGTATGAATCTCCTCGGGATTGAACTCAATAAACATATAGTTGGGGAACAGCGGTTCGTTGACCTGAGTTCGTTTGCCACGGACGATCTTTTCCAGTGTCATCATTGGGCTAAAGCAATGCACGTCCTGACGCTCAAGGTGCTCCTTCGCGCGCAGTAACTGACCTCGTTTGCAGTAAAGTAGGTACCAGGATTCCATAACGTCACTTTTAAATTATCCGACCAATAAGAATAGCAAAGTCATCTTCGGAGATATAGAGAGATTGGTCCAGGGTTAGCGATGGAGACGTAAAGTTGCCAACAAAACTAACCATGAGCGTCGGATCGGCACTATAATGGCCGACTCACTGACCGTATTGATGGAAAGTCATGAAATACCACGACTTACGCGACTTCCTTTCTCTGCTTGAACAGCGTGGAGAATTAAAACGCATCAAACATGAGATCGACCCCGATCTGGAGATGACTGAAATTGCCGATCGTACGCTGCGCGCAGGCGGTCCGGCATTGCTGTTCGAAAACCCGAAAGGCTACAGTATGCCAGTACTGTGCAACCTGTTTGGCACGCCGGACCGCGTGGCGATGGGGATGGGTCAGGAAGATGTGAAAGCCCTGCGCGATGTTGGCCGTCTGCTGGCATTCCTGAAGGAACCGGAGCCGCCGCGTGGCTTCCGCGACTTCTTTGATAAAATGCCGCAGTGGAAGCAGGTATTGAACATGCCGACTAAACGGCTGCGTCATGCCCCGTGCCAGCAGCAGATTTGGCAGGGGGACGAGGTCGATCTAAGTCGGATCCCGGTGATGAAATGCTGGCCGGATGATGCTGCACCGCTGGTGACCTGGGGGCTGACGGTCTCGCGTGGTCCGCTGAAAGAACGACAGAATCTGGGTATCTATCGTCAGCAGGTTATTGGCAAGAATAAGCTGATTATGCGCTGGCTCTCCCATCGCGGCGGCGCGCTGGATTTTCAGGAGTGGTGCCAGCAGCGTCCCGGCGAGCGTTTTCCGGTATCCGTTGCGCTGGGGGCCGATCCGGCGACCATTCTGGGTGCCGTGACGCCGGTACCGGATACGCTCTCAGAATATGCCTTTGCCGGCCTGCTTCGCGGAACGAAAACCGAAGTGGTGAAGTGCATTTCTAACGATTTAGAAGTGCCTGCCAGTGCCGAAATCGTACTGGAAGGCTATATTGAGCCGGGTGAAATGGCCCCCGAAGGGCCGTATGGCGATCATACCGGTTACTACAATGAAGTGGACAATTTCCCGGTATTTACCATCACCCATATTACCCAGCGACAGGATGCTATTTACCATTCAACCTATACCGGACGGCCGCCGGATGAGCCTGCCGTGCTGGGCGTGGCGCTGAATGAAGTCTTTGTGCCTATTCTGCAAAAGCAATTCCCGGAAATCGTAGACTTTTACTTGCCGCCGGAAGGCTGCTCGTACCGTCTGGCCGTGGTGACCATTAAAAAACAGTACCCCGGGCACGCTAAACGCGTGATGATGGGTGTATGGTCATTCCTGCGGCAGTTTATGTACACCAAATTTGTCATTGTCTGCGATGATGATGTTAATGCACGTGACTGGAACGATGTTATCTGGGCGATCACTACACGTATGGATCCCGCTCGTGATACGGTACTGGTAGAAAACACGCCGATCGATTACCTTGATTTTGCTTCACCGGTTTCCGGGCTGGGATCCAAAATGGGTCTTGATGCCACGAATAAGTGGCCGGGTGAAACGCAGCGTGAATGGGGAACGCCGATCCGCAAGGATCCTGCTGTTACCGCTCGCATTGATGCAATTTGGGATGAGTTAGGCATCTTGAGTGATACACCGGTGCGTTAATGCATCGGTGGTCAAATGACAATGACGACCCGACAGAGGGACCGCATGACAACCTTAAGCTGTAAAGTGACCTCGGTAGAGGCGATTACCGATACTGTGTACCGCGTCCGTATGATCCCGGAAGCTGACTTCAGTTTTCGTGCAGGGCAATATTTGATGGTAGTGATGGACGAACGCGATAAACGCCCGTTCTCGCTGGCTTCTACGCCAATGGAAAAAGACATCATTGAGCTGCATATCGGCGCATCTGAGCTGAATCTCTATGCGATGGCGGTGATGGAACGTATCCAGCAGCAGCGCCAGATTACCGTGGATATACCCCACGGTGAGGCATGGCTGCGCGAAGAGGGCGAGCGTCCGCTGGTGCTGATTGCCGGTGGTACGGGTTTCTCTTATGCGCGTTCTATTCTTTTGACGGCGCTGTCGCAGCAGCCCGATCGTCATATTGCCATTTACTGGGGTGGCCGTGAGCTGAAGCACCTGTACGATCTTGATGAGCTGAACGCTCTGGCGATCAAACATCCTAATCTGAAGGTGGTTCCGGTCGTCGAGCAGGCGGAAGAGGGCTTCACCGGTCGTACAGGTACGGTACTGACCGCTGTGATGCAGGATTACGGTAGCCTGGCCGACCACGATATCTACATTGCTGGTCGCTTTGAGATGGCGAAGATTGCCCGTGAACGTTTCTGTGCTGAGCGTGGTGCGCAGGAAGCACGCATGTTTGGCGATGCGTTTGCGTTCTTCTGATGACAGAGGGCAGCGATGCTGCCCTTCTTACAGTCTGTCGGCGTAAAAAAACTGCCCCTGACAGGGGGGAAGTGAAACAGCGAAACTTCCGGTCTAACCTATCAGACTCTTTCAAATACCGTTGCGATACCCTGACCCAGCCCGATACACATGGTTGCCAGGCCGAACTGCTTATCGTGTCGTTCCATCAGATTCAGCAGCGTTGTGCTGATTCTCGCTCCCGAGCAGCCAAGCGGGTGACCAAGCGCAATGGCTCCGCCGTTAAGATTCACCTTATCATCCAGTTTATCCAGCAGACCCAGATCTTTAATGCACGGCAGCGTCTGTGCAGCAAAGGCCTCATTCAGCTCAAAGATATCAATGTCATCGATGGTGAGTCCGGCGCGTTTTAATGCCAGCTGTGAGGCTGGAACTGGTCCATAACCCATAATTGACGGATCGCAGCCGACAACGGCCATGGCGCGGATGCGCGCGCGTGGTGTCAATCCAAGTTCAGCGCAGCGGGACGCACTCATGACCAGCATCGCGGCAGCACCATCGGACAGGGCAGATGAACTGCCTGCGGTGACGGTGCCATTGACTGGATCGAATGCCGGCCGCAGCGATGCGAGGCTTTCCACCGTCGTATCCGGTCTGATGACCTCATCGAAGTCATAGCGTTTGAGAACGCCATCTGCATCGTGGCCGGAGACGGCGACAATTTCATTGTTGAAATGTCCTGCCTGGGTGGCGGCCCAGGCACGTTGGTGAGAGCGCGCCGCAAATCGATCCTGCATGTCGCGCCCTATGCCGTGCAGACGAGCCAGCATCTCGGCTGTCAGGCCCATCATTCCGGCGGCTTTGGCCACATTTCGGCTCAGGCCCGGGTGGAAGTCCACGCCGTGGCTCATCGGCACATGGCCCATGTGCTCCACCCCTCCAATCAGACAGGACGCTGCATCGCCAACCATAATGGCTCGTGCCGCATCGTGCAGAGCCTGCATTGATGAACCGCAGAGACGGTTGACGGTGGTTGCCGGTACCCGATGCGGAATTTCAGCGAGAAGTGCCGCATTTCGCGCAATATTGAATCCCTGTTCCAGCGTTTGCTGAACGCAGCCCCAGTAGATATCATCCAGTGAAGCGGCATCGAGAGCCGGATTGCGGCTTAACAGACTTCGCATAAGATGGGCTGAGAGATCTTCTGCACGCACATGACGAAAAGCCCCACCTTTTGAGCGGCCCATTGGCGTGCGGATGGCATCAACAATAACAACTTTTTCCATTTTCTTTTCCTCACGCCGTTTTCAAAGTGGTGTCACTCAGCGGTGCCGCCAGGGGATACCAGGTTTCCGTGCTATTGGCTTTCTCACGCAGCGCTGCCGGAATCTCATACATAGCTCCCAGCCTGATAAAGGCTTCAGCCTGGGTAACAAACCGATCGCTGCGTAGCGTATCAAGATAGCGGAAAACACCGCCGTGGAACGGTGGGAAGCCCAGCCCGTAAACCAGTGCCATATCGGCCTCAGCCGGTGAGGCAATAACGCCTTCTTCCAGGCAGCGCACAACTTCATTGATCATCGGGATCATCATGCGCGCAACGATCTCGCTATCACTGAACTCCCGCGTCGGCTGGCAGACCTGGGCCAGAAGACGATCGGTCTCTGTATCATTGACTTTTTTCGCCTTGCCTTTGCTGTCCGTTTCCCAGCGCCAGAAGCCAAACTGATTTTTCTGTCCGAAGCGGCCGGCATCAAACAGCACGTCTATCACATCGCGATAGTTTTTGCTCATCCGCTGTGGGAAACCCGCGGCCATAACGCTTTGCGCGTGGTGGGCGGTATCGATGCCCACGACATCCAGTAGCCATGATGGGCCCATTGGCCAGCCAAACTGCTTCTCCATCACTTTATCGATCTGGCGGAAGTCAGCGCCATCGCGTAACAGCAGGCTGAAACCGGCAAAATAGGGGAACAGCACGCGGTTGACGAAGAAGCCCGGGCAGTCATTGACCACGATTGGCGTTTTACCCATTTTACTGGCCCACGCAACGACACTGGCGAGGGTAGTATCAGCGGTTTTCTCACCGCGAATAACTTCGACCAGCGGCATACGCGGTACCGGATTAAAGAAGTGCATACCGCAGAAGTTTTCCGGTCGCGTTAGCGCCTTCGCCAGCTGGCTGATAGGAATGGTCGAAGTGTTGGATGCGAGTATTGCGTCCTGACGAATCTGTGCTTCGGTTTCAGCCAGCACGGCCGCTTTAACTTTTGGATTCTCGACTACTGCCTCAACGACGATATCAACGCGATCGAAGCCCGCATAGTGAAGCGTTGGCTGGATAGTGCCAATGACGTTGGCCAGCTTCAGGCCATCGATTTTTCCACGCGTCAGCTGTTTATCCAGCAGCTTCGCGGCTTCGTTCATTCCGGTATGCAGGGATTTCTCGCTGATGTCCTTCATGATGATGGGGACACCTTTCCACGCTGACTGGTAAGCAATACCGCCACCCATAATCCCAGCGCCCAGCACGGCGGCTTGCTTTGGCGCTTCGATTTCACGGGTGAGTTTTTTGGCTTTGGCTTTTATCGCCTGATCGTTGAGGAAGATACCCACCAGGGCTCGTGCTTCACTGGATTGTGCCAGTGGGACAAAGGCGGCGGTTTCCAGCGTCAATGCTTCGTTACGGCCCAGTGTGGCAGCGGCTTCAATGGTTTTGACCGCGGTTATTGGTGCGGGATAGTGCTTACCGGCTGTCTGCATCACCATGGCTTTAGCGGTGGTAAAGCTCATTGCGGCCTCAATTTTACTCAGTTTCAGAGGTTCCAGCTTTGGCTGGCGACGTTCGCGCCATGGCTGTTTATTGGCAATAGCTTCTTTTAATACCGCCAGCGCGGCCGCAGCCAGTTTTTCTTCCGCTACCACCGCGTCAACCAGTCCCACTTTCAGTGCCTGAACCGCGTCGATATCTTTCCCGGCGGCGATGATTTCCAGAGCGCTGTCGGCTCCCAAAAGACGCGGCAGGCGAACAGAACCGCCAAAACCTGGCATGATCCCTAACTTAGTTTCCGGCAGGCCAATGCGTGTGTTCTCTGTGGCGATGCGGAAATCTGTCGCCAGCACGCACTCGCAGCCGCCGCCCAGAGCGTAACCGCTAATAGCGGAAACGGTGGGGACCGGTAAATCCTCCAGGCGGTTGAAAATCCCGTTGGCAAAAGACAGCCATTCCGTCAGTTGTTCCGCCGGTGCGGTAAACAGTGAGAGAAACTCCGTAATATCGGCCCCAACGATAAAGGCAGGTTTTGCAGAGCTGAGCAGTACGCCATGCAGTTGCGGCAGCTGTTCCAGTACTGCAATCGCCTCTCCCAGGCTGGCCATGGTCCGGGTATCCAGTTTGTTGACTGAGCCTGGAGCATCAAAAACCAGTTCGGCTATGCCATCTTCCAGCCAGTCGAGGGAAAGCGTTTCGCCTTGGTAGAGCATGTCTGTCTCCTGAGCTACGATAAAGGGATCTGGTCATACCAGATGATCGTGAGTGTGGAATCTATGTTAAATATTTGCAAACAACAGTTTGATGATTTGCAAACAAGATCACAGCTGAGGCAAAACGGCATGGCCTGACTGGCTGTGGTAAGATGCGGACACTTTGGTCATCTTGGAGACAGGGCAATGGAATCACTGGTAACGCTTTATCAGGATCATGTGAAAACGCTGCAGCAGCGTGCGCAGCAGGTACTGGCGCGCCATAATCTTGATGCAATGTTGATTCATTCTGGGGAACTTCTTACGGTGTTTCTCGACGATCACAGCTATCCATTTAAAGTGAATCCTCAGTTTAAAGCCTGGGTGCCGGTAACGCAGGTCCCCAACTGCTGGCTGTGGATTGATGGCGTTAATAAGCCGAAACTGTGGTTTTATTCTCCGGTCGATTACTGGCACAAGGTTGAGCCGCTGCCGCAGAGTTTCTGGACCGATGAGATCGAGATTATTGCCCTGACAAATGCCAGTGATATTGCGCAATTGCTGCCTTCAGGCCGTAAAAATGTCGCTTATATTGGCCCGGTTACCGCGCGTGCCGTGCAGTTGGGGTTCAGCACAGAATGCATTAATCCAGCGGGTGTGCTGAATTATTTGCATTACCATCGCTCCTGTAAAACCAGCTACGAACTCTACTGTATGCGTCAGGCGCAGAAGATCGCCGTCAGCGGTCATCGTGCGGCGAAAGAAGCCTTCCTGTCCGGCATGAGTGAGTTTGACATTAATATTGCCTATCTTAGCGCGACCGGGCACCGTGATACCGATGTTCCCTACGACAACATCATTGCACTCAATGAGCATGCTGCGGTGCTGCACTACACGAAACTGGAGCATCAGGCTCCGGAGCACCGGCGCAGTTTCCTGATCGACGCCGGGGCGGAATATCACGGCTATGCGGCGGATCTGACCCGTACCTATGCCGCCAGTGAAAGCAGCGAGTATGCGCAACTGATTAAAGATATGAACACAGAAGAGCTGGCGCTTATTGGCATGATGAAAGCCGGCGTGCGCTACAGCGAATATCATCAGCAGATGCATCTCCGCCTTGCCGGCCTGTTGCTGAAACACCAGTTGGTGAGAGGGATAAGCGCAGAGGCAATGGTTAAAGAAGATATCACCGGGCCGTTTATGCCGCACGGTGTGGGCCATCCATTAGGATTACAGGTCCATGATGTTGCCGGTTTTATGCAGGATGACCGCGGTACCCACCTGGCAGCACCTGCGCAGTATCCTTACCTGCGCTGCACGCGTATTCTGGAACCTGGCATGGTACTTACGATTGAACCGGGAATTTATTTCATCGATTCTTTACTGGAACCCTGGCGCAGCGGTAAGTTCAGTCAGCACTTTGACTGGGATAAAATTGATTCGCTGAAGCCTTATGGTGGCATCCGTATTGAGGATAACGTCGTGATTCATGCGAATCGGGTAGAAAATATGACTCGCGATCTGCACCTTTCCTGATGGAAGCCTGGGAAATTCCGGCTGAGTCTTGTCGCTACAGCGAGGAAATTAAAAAAAGCCGCTTTCTTACCCTGCTGGCGCATACGGATGGGGTGGAGGCGGCTCGTGCGTTCGTACAACAGATTAAGCAGGAGCATCCTACGGCGCGGCATCACTGCTGGGCATGGGTGGCCGGAGCACCGGATGATTCGCAAAAGCTGGGTTTTTCCGATGATGGCGAACCTTCTGGCACGGCCGGAAAGCCAATGTTGGCACAGCTTATGGGTAACCATATTGGTGAGATTACCGCCGTAGTAGTGCGCTATTATGGCGGTATCCAGCTTGGGACCGGGGGGCTGGTCAAGGCATACGGCGGCGGGGTACAACAGGCATTGCGTCTGTTAACGCGTAAAATAAAAGTCCCCATGCTGAATTTCCTGTTGGTCTGTGATTATGCGCAGTTGGGGGACATTGAACGTATGATTGTTCGCTTTGATGGACAGTTGCTGAATAGCGAGTTTCTGCAGAATGTTACGCTGACTCTGGCGCTCCCTCATGCTCAGGTCGCTGAGTTCTCTCAGAATCTGTCTGACTTCAGCCGGGGCTTACTACAGCTGGTTTCGCTCAAATAACTTTTACGTCAGGAAAGGATTGGCAGCATGCATTTCCGTGCCATTACCCGCATAGTGGGTCTACTGGTCATTTTGTTTTCGGGCACGATGATTGTGCCTGGGCTGGTGGCTTTAATTTATCGTGACGGCGCCGGACGTGCATTTACGCAGACGTTTTTTATGGCGCTGATGATCGGCACCCTGCTGTGGTGGCCAAACCGCAAGAAAAAAAGTGAGCTCAAGCCACGAGAAGGATTCCTGATTGTGGTGCTGTTCTGGACTGTGCTGGGTAGCGTCGGGGCGATGCCTTTTATCTTTGCAGAAAAGCCTAACCTTTCCATCACCGATGCTTTCTTCGAATCTTTCTCCGGTTTGACAACCACGGGTGCGACGACCCTGGTCGGTTTGGACTCGTTGCCTAAGGCTATCCTGTTTTATCGGCAGATGCTGCAGTGGCTCGGCGGTATGGGAATCATTGTTCTGGCTGTTGCCATTTTGCCGATACTTGGCGTTGGAGGGATGCAGCTGTATCGCGCGGAGATGCCCGGACCGCTAAAAGATAATAAAATGCGCCCGCGTATAGCGGAGACGGCCAAGACACTTTGGCTTATCTACGTACTGCTTACCGTTGCCTGTGCTGTTTCTCTATGGTTAGCGGGTATGCCACTGTTCGATGCGATTGGCCACAGCTTTTCCACTATCGCGATTGGCGGATTTTCCACGCATGACGCCAGCGTTGGCTACTTTAACAGCCCAACCATCAACACGATTATTGCTGTTTTTCTGCTCATCTCAGGCTGTAACTACGGTCTGCATTTTTCGTTACTGAGTGGGCGTAATCTGCGAGTCTACTGGCGCGATCCTGAATTTCGGATGTTTATCGGCGTACAGTTAACCCTCGTCATTATCTGCACGCTCGTTTTGTGGTTCCATGGTGTTTACGAAAGCGGCATGCAGACGCTGAATCAGGCGTTCTTCCAGGTCGTATCCATGGCGACGACCGCCGGGTTTACGACGGACAGCATTGCCCACTGGCCGCTGTTCCTGCCAGTACTTCTACTGTGCTCTGCCTTTATTGGCGGATGTGCTGGTTCAACGGGAGGCGGCCTGAAAGTCATTCGCATTCTACTGCTGTTCAAGCAGGGGTCGCGTGAGCTGAAAAGGCTGGTGCACCCGAATGCGGTTTATACTATTAAGCTTGGGAATCGTGCGCTGCCGGAGCGTATCCTTGAAGCCGTCTGGGGATTTTTCTCAGCCTATGCGCTGGTGTTTATTCTCAGCATGCTGGCGATCATCGCGACCGGTGTCGATGACTTTTCTGCCTTTGCTGCGGTCACCGCTACACTGAATAACCTCGGTCCGGGGCTGGGTGTAGTGGCTGATAATTTCACTTCAATGAATGATACCGCCAAGTGGATCCTGATTTTAACGATGCTGTTCGGGCGTCTTGAAGTCTTTACGTTGTTAGTTCTTTTCACGCCGACCTTCTGGCGTGAGTAAGTGAGAGTGTAATCATGAAAGCGTTAGTTCTGTTTTCCAGCCGTGAAGGTCAAACCCGAGAAATCGCCTCCTGTATCGCAAACTTACTCAATAAAGAGGGAGAGTGCGATGTATTCAATCTTCACCACGTTGCTGAGATTGACTGGGCACAGTACGATCGCGTGTTGATTGGTGCATCAATTCACTATGGCCATTTCAATCCGCTGGTGGCGAAGTTCGTGAAAAAACACCTTCATGCCCTGCAACAGCGCCAGAGTGGCTTTTTCTCAGTAAATTTGACTGCACGAAAAGCTGAGAAGCGAACTCCACAAACCAATGCCTATACGCGTAAGTTCCTTTTAAACTCTCCGTGGGAACGCGACTGCTGTGCCGTATTCGCTGGCGCACTGCGCTACCCTCGCTATGGGCTGTTCGATCGCCTGATGATTCAGCTAATCATGCGCATGACAGGTGGTGAAACAGATTCCAGTAAAGAAGTAGAGTATACAGACTGGCAGCAGGTGGCACGTTTTGCCCACGAATTTGCTGCATTACCAGGCAAATTGCAGTAAAAAAACGCGGTTCGATGAAAAAAAACTCGCTCGGTAGTTTTTTTGCAATAAACACTTGTCAGCGGTCGAGAACTCCCTATAATGCGCAACCACTGAGACGGCACAGCGACTGACAAGTCAGCCACTCAGGAGGTTCAGGAAGTTGTCTGAACCGCCGGAAAAAACTTCTCAAAAAGAAGTT
>CAJYIY010000085.1 GCA_913775305.1 uncultured Erwinia sp.
GGTTCAAAAAGTTTTGCCACCGCCTCGAAGCTGTTTGATGTACCAACACGGCGTAGCGCGCTGATGCTCTATACCTGGTGTCGCCACTGCGATGACGTCATTGACGGGCAGGAGCTGGGGTTTGCCCGCTCTGTACCGGCCGCTGAAAATGCATATCAGCGGCTCGACTGCCTGAAAATGCAGACGCAGCATGCCTTTGACGGCGCAGAAATGAACGACCCGGCCTTTGCCGCACTGCAGGAAGTGGCCCTTCGCCACAGCATTCCTCCGCATCTGGCTTTTGAACATCTTGAGGGCTTCGCGATGGATGTCCGCGACACCCGCTATGAAACCTTTGATGATACCCTGCGCTACTGCTATCACGTGGCGGGCGTGGTGGGGCTGATGATGGCACGGGTGATGGGCGTGCGCGATGAGTCGGTCCTGGATCGCGCCTGCGATCTGGGGCTGGCCTTCCAGCTGACCAATATTGCACGCGACATCGTTGAAGATGCCCAGGCGGGGCGCTGCTATCTGCCCGCGCAGTGGCTGGCGGAAGAGGGCATTGCTGCCGATCGCATTGCCGATCCCGCCTGTCGTAAAAACCTGGCCCGGCTGGCGCAGCGGCTGGTGGCGTCGGCTGAACCTTATTACGCCTCCGCACGCGCGGGGCTGCACGATTTACCGCTGCGCAGCGCCTGGGCTATCGCCTCGGCGCACGGCGTCTATCGTGAAATCGGCGTGAAAATCAGCGCGGCGGGTCCCCGAGCCTGGGATACCCGCCAGGGGACGAGCCGGCTGGAGAAGCTCGGGCTGCTGGCAAAGGGGGCTGTGCAGGCCCTCAGTTCTCGCGTTGGGGAGTTGCCGCCTCGTGCGAACGATCTGTGGCAGCGTCCAAGGCCGCCTTCTCCTCACGAGTTCTGACGCTGCTGGCATGGGCCTTCTGATTGCGGCTACGTAGCGTCGCCTGTAGCTTTGCCACCGGCGGCGCATAAAGGAATCCGAACGAGACGCAGTCCGCTTTTCCCCGCACCGCATGATGCAGACGATGTGCCAGATAAAGACGTTTTAAATATCCCCGGCGCGGAATATAGCGGAACGGCCAGCGCTGGTGCACCAGCCCGTCATGCACCACAAAATAGAGCAGGCCGTACAGCGTTACGCCTGCACCAATCCACTGTAACGGCCAGACGCCCGTTGCGCCGATGGCGATTAGCGTGATCGCCACTGCGGCAAACACCACCGCATACAGGTCATTCACTTCGAATCTGCCGCTGCGCGGTTCATGATGCGACAGATGCCAGCCCCATCCCCAGCCGTGCATGATGTATTTATGCGTCAGCGCGGCGATAACTTCCATGGCGGCGACGGTCGCAAGGACAATCAGAGTGTTCCACAGCACGAGCATTGTTACTCCTTGTTGTCCCGGGCAAAGGGGCTGCGATCCGGGAGAGTCTGCTTCGCATAGCGATAGAGCCGGAAGCGTGAATTTTCTGTGAATTTGGATGACTGATGAGTATAGCAAGAGAGTGGGTGATGTGGGATTTGCTGCGCGGTTCGTTTTAAATGCACGGTAAGATTGATGAACGGGGACGACCTCTGCGGCGGCGGGTTTTCACAGCCTTGCACCTCAGCGCTGTTTTTTGCCTGTCAGCCGCAGAGAACGGGCTCTTTTTGGCAAACGACTTGCTATCGTAAGTGTAAAGAGAGTCAGGGCTTCTCGCTAAAAAACTCGCCAAACTTCACTGCCAGCCAGCCCACTGGGGTCGTGGCACCGCCAACGATATTGGTAATTTCGGACATTCCCTTCGGTACCGGGATATTTGAATTGACCGCTGCCTGGGTATACTCCTTAGAAATATCCGTGCCCACATAAAGAATGCAGCTGACGATCAGCGTGCCGGAAATAAACATGCGAAACATATTCCGCCTGCAGAACGGCGTAATCATCGCCAGCAGGAACATTAGCGAAGCAAGATCGACGAACGGCAGCACGCGGTTGCCGGGCAGAATAACCGACAGCACTACCGCCATGGGGATCAGCAGCAGACCGGTAGCCAGCACCGACGGCTCACCAATCAATAGTGCGGTATCCATTCCAATATAGAAATCGCGGGTCGGGAAGCGTGCCTTAAGCTTTGCCTCGGCGGCATCGCGTACAATCAGCAGGCCCTGCACCAAAATTTCGATCATTTTCGGTAGCAGCAGCATGGCGGCAGAAACCTTAATTGCCAGCGAAACTGCAGCAGACACGTCATATCCGGCCAGAAACGCCAACAGCAACCCGAGCACAAAGCCCAGCGTCAGAGGCTCACCGAATACGCCAAACTTTTTGTTGATTGTTTCTGGATCGAAGTTGATTTTATTGATCAGTGGGATCTTATCGATAATATAATTGACGGCAATACCAAACGGAACATAGGTTATACAGGTAAGATGAGGAAACGAAATTCCTTTGAGATTATAGTTTTTTTGTAAATAGGGTGCGGTTAGATCTGCCGCTAACAGCGTCAAAATAAAAATAGCAAAAGTTATGCTAACGGAAAGCCAGTAGTTACCTGTTCCGGCATAAACCACCGATCCCATTATCAGGAATATCCAGTAATTAAAGATATCAATATTTACTGTACGAGTGAGTTTCAGCAGTAACATCACCAGGTTAATAAGAATAAAGCCGATCACCACCGGCAGCATCAGTGGCGATCCCCAGCCAATGGTGGAGGCGGTCGGCCATCCGGTATCGACCACCGTCAGATGCAGACCGATGCGCTCTACCATCGCCTGCGAAGCCGGGCCAAGGTTAGTCAGCAGCAGGCTAATTACCAGGCCAACTCCTTCAAAGCCGATGCCGACCAGCATGCCGGCTTTAAATGCCGTGCCGATTTTTACCCCAAAGCACAGAGCAATAATAAAGAATATTATGGGCATCATAACCGATGCCCCCAGACTGATAATGCTGTTAATAATATCCATAGTGACTCCTCAAAAAAGGCAGACCCGCTGGGCGCTATCATTATCGCGCCCAGGGTGGATTAACCTTATTTAGTAGCTTGATTATCTGAGTTTCTTAAGCAGGATCTCAGAAAACAGTTTGGGTGAGTTGCTGAAAGCATCAACAGTACTGCCGGCGATATGCGGCGTAATCGTAACGTTATCCAGCGCATAAAAGTCGCTGTCATCCGGCAACGGTTCGTCATCAAAAGTATCCAGTGCGGCACCCATAATTTTTCGCGCCTTTAAAGCCGCGATTAAGTCTGCCTCATGAATTAACCCGGAACGCGCAGTATTCACGATAATCGCCCCGGGCTTCATCAGGGCGAAGTGGTGAGCATTGATCAGGTTTTCAGTCTCTGGCGTCAGTCGCGCGTGAAGCGACACTACGTCGGCGCGTGCTACCAGTTCGTCCAGCGAATTCACCTTTTCATACCGATTGTGTTCGGCCACGTATTTGTCATAAAAGATAATCTTCGTGCCAAAACCAGTAAGAAAGCCGGCCACCAGTTGCGCAATGTGTCCCAGCCCCACCAGGCCCACTATCTTACCGCCCAGCTCTGGAATAGCACGGTCGTTGGGGCTGTTCCTGCGCCAGAGTTTTTCGCGCAACGCATCGTGCGATCGGGCTATATTACGCATTTCCGCCAGAATCATGCCGACGGTAAACTCCGCCACACTGCGGGCGTTGCGTCCGGGAGTATTGAGCACCTCAATACCGCGTGCTTCTGCCGCCTGCTGATTGACGTTCTCCACACCGCCGCGAAGCACCCCAACAACTTTCAGCTTCGGCAGCCTCGCCAGTACCGCCACATTGACCGGGGCGAACTGGGTGATCAGAATTTCCGTCTCTTCTGCGCCCTGTAGCAGCGTTTCCGGCAGCGTGACTGCCTCGGCACCCTGCTGCTCAACCAGCAGATTGTCCTCCTGTAATTTCTCAATGGATGCATGCGACCATTCGCGCACTTCAACCTCAATACCCTGTTCTCTCAGTGCTTTCAGCCCTGCATTCATCATCGCTGTGTTGATAAACAGATCGGCTATTGCCAGACATTTCATCGTGCTCCTCCAGAGTTAACGCATCAACATACCGCCGGTGACGTCCAGGGTTGCTCCCGTCATGTAGCGGGTCTTGGGAGAAACCATAAACAAACCGATGTCGGCTATTTCATCAGGCCGGGCCACCCGACCTACCGGAATACGGCTGACGTAGTAGTCAGGGGCCAGCTCAACGTTCTGACGGATCATCTCGGTATCCATCAGACCAACGGCCAGGTTGTTTACGTTGATATTTTTGCTGGCGACTTCCCGCGCCAGCGAGATAGCAAAGGCCACCAGTCCAGCTTTGCTGGCCGCATAATGCGCGTGGCCGGTGGTGGAACCGTGGAATGCCGCCTGTGAGGTGATATTCAGAATGCTGGCCGCCTGCTGCCGCTGAAGGCAATGATTTACAAACAGCTGGCTTA
Organism: uncultured Erwinia sp.; assembly: GCA_913775305.1. Lineage (GTDB taxonomy): Bacteria > Pseudomonadota > Gammaproteobacteria > Enterobacterales > Enterobacteriaceae > Erwinia. Next base: position 4,437 of record CAJYIY010000085.1, read on the forward strand.
AATGGAAGACCGCTTTCAGGTTAACGTTCATCACCCGATCCCAGTCTTGCGGGTCGATCTCGGTCACGTAACCGCTCAGCCAGATCCCGGCGTTGTTGATCAGTATGTCAGCGTTACCCAGTGTCTCGATGCAGGTGTTGAACAACCGTTCACGGCTCTGTGGGTCGGCGAGGTCGGTTTTTACCGCCAGGATTTTAACGTCGCTGGTTGCCCTGACTGTTTCAACCAGTTGCGTTGCGGCCTCTTCGTGGCGCATATAGGTGAAGCAGACGTTCACGCCCTCTTTTGCCAGCGTCAGCACAAATGCTTTGCCCAGCCCGGTTGCGCCGCCAGTCACGATGGCCGTGCGGTTTGTTAAATTCAGATCCATAGTGTCCTCATTAATGCGTGATGTAGTTGCTACAGCTTTTCCACGGGGATTGCATTTCGGATAACAGATCTTTGTACAGGTGATATTTACCCTGATAGACCTGCCGCATTGCGGGGTCAGGTGTGACGGTACGCGAGACGTGAACCATCTCATTGGCGGCGGCAAACATGTCATCGTACCAGCCGATCATGACGGCGGCGGTCATGGCTGTGCCGAGGGTGCCGTGCTCTTTCACATCAACGATCTCCAGCGTGCACTGGAAGATATCGGCGAATATCTTGAGCCAGGCCTCGGAGTGAGTAACGCCGCCTGCGATGCGCACGGTGTTGCCGAGCTGCGGATTAATGTGGCGCAGGCGTTCGGTGTGACAAAGATGGCTAAAGGCTACGCCTTCGTAGATAGCCCGCAGGAAATGGGCTTTCTTATGGAAACTGTTCACTCCGATGAAACCCGCGGAGGCATCTGGAATGGTGTTGGAGCCGAATACAAAGGGGAAGAACAGCAAATGGCTTTCCTCCGGTGTGGTGGAGTCAACCAGCCTATTGCAGAGATCGTAAACTGACCTTCCCTGAACCGCTGACGTTTCTCTGTCGCTCTCCATAAAGTTGTTAATAAACCATTCGAGATTACTGGCAGATGTCGGGCTGGCTTCGGTGATCAACCATTTTCCCGCGATGGGGTAGATCGAAGTCATAAAGAGATCGCGGTCGATCACCGGGCTGTCGGTGACGTACTCGTTGATGCTCCAGGTGCCGGTCACGATCGCCAGCTTATTGAGGCTATGAATACCGGAGGCGACGGAAGAAGCGGAGATATCAAACACGCCGCCGGAGACCGGCGTACCGGCACAAAGCCCGGTCAGCTGAGCGACCTCATCAGTTATGGTGCCGCAGCATTCGGTGGAGAAGCGGATCGGCGGCAGCTTGTTGCGGAGATCGCCCAGCCCCCACCATGCCAGTAGCGGATCGTCATAGTCACGATCGCGAACGCTGATTAGATTGGTGCCGGAAATATCGGTCAGTTCCAGGCTGGCCTCGCCAGTCAGCCAGAAACGGATCAGATCCTTCACCATAAAGATGTAGCGCGTTTTGTGTAGTGACTCCGGCTCGTGATCCTTCAGCCACGCCAGCAGGGCGACGGGTTGCCCGGCCCAAATCGACTGCATGGTTTTCGGCAGGATCTCGGAGATAAATTCCGGTGAGCTCTGCCACTTTTCAACGTAGGCTTTAGCCCGACTATCCGTGGATATGATGCCGTTACGCACCGGTTTTCCGGCCTGGTCCACCAGATACAGTCCGTTGCCGTGGCCGGTAACCGCAATGCCTTTGATCTGGCTGGCGTCGATCCCCGATTGTGCCACCGCCTGTTGGATTACCGAGACGTTGGCGGCCCACAGCTCGTTTATATCGCGTTCGGTATGATGCTCTTTGGGCGTCAGCATCTGCGTGGACTTTGACGCAAGAGCGATGACGTTGCCAGCACGATCGTAGATCGCGGCCTTGGTAACGGTGCCACCATTATCTATGCCCATAACAAATTCATTGTTCATAACCGAGGACTCCTGTTGATGACCACAAACCAGGCTCGCTGGTAGTGATGCCTTTAAATCCGGCGTGGAATATTTTCTCTACAAGGTATTTCCGCTTAACGAATCCCCCGGCGATGAATATCACATCAAAGCCTTTTAAATTCCGGCTAATCAATTCCAGGCACTGACAGGCGTATTCAGCAGGTAAGATTTCAATTGCGTCCGGTGGATTGTGCTTAATGATATCCATGGAGTGATCCAGCGATCGTGAATCAATCAGTAGCACCCGGAATATAGTCAGTAACCCTTCTTTTTTGGCATAGCGCAGGGCCGTGAGGTTAGAAGAAATAACACCATCAACCTTGTAATAACTTTTGAGCAGGCTGATTCCTTCCTGATCGGGTCTGAATCCACCGAGTAGTTCGAGGTGAATTAATACTTTTTTTCCTGCCTGATGGCATTTGCCAATTAAAGACTGGAGATTGCCTATATTGGCTTCAGACAGCAGCACATATTCAGACGGACAGGCTAAAGCCTTATCAAAATTTTTATATTTTCTTACTGAAGGAATAATGGTGTTATTCAAAAGCATAATAATTCCCGTTGTTATTTTGTCATATAAAGGCTGTATGCATCTTCCGCCGTGGCGTTTTCATGAATGATGGCATTCAGTCCTGCAACAACTTTTGCTGGCTGCGGGTCCTGGGTGATATTGCGGCCCACCGCCACGCCTTTTGCCCCAGCCTGCATGCAGTGCTGGACAAACTTAAAGTAGCCGTCAATGCCGGTTTTGGGTCCGCCGAGTGCCAGAACGGGTACACCTGCCGATTCCACAATAAGGTGATCGTCGGCGGTGCCGCTGAAGCGGGTTTTCACGATGTCTGCACCCAGCTCTACCGCTGCACGGGCTGAAGCGGCAATGGCCAACGGGTTGTTAGAATCCTCACTGGTAACGGCATAACCGAAGGGTAGGGATTCGACAATCAACGGCACATTCCAGCGATCCGCCGCCTGCGCCAGTTGCATCGCCATAAGATGGGTTTTCTCTTCGTTAAACGCGCCGGGAAAGGTCATGCAAACCACGCCGTCAGCACCTGTTTTTAGCGCATCTTCAACCGAGAATACGGGTATGGTATCGGGCACGCTGCTATCAAAAATGCTTACCGTGCTGTCGACACGTAATACCACCGGTACGCGTTCGAACGCGTGGCGGTAATTTTTCAGCATGCCGTAAGTGACCAGCGCACAGTCCAGTCCCTCACAGATTAAAGCGGGTAGTTGATTAATCGTATTATCAATACCGGCCGTTTTGGTGGAAAAATGATAGCCATCCAGCGCCAGGGTTACGGATTTACCATCGCTGGCAAAAATTTTTGCAAGGCGTCGTTCTTTAGACATAGTCACTCCTCAGATATAAAAAAAAGCCCTCAGAGACTGAGCGTCTCTGAGGGCTTTCCGATCACTGACCCTTATGATAATGGTTTGGCAGCCAAAGCATTATCAAATAAATTATCTGGCTTATGGGGAAGGATTTAAATGATGATTTAAATACGTTCCCGACCTGAATAAATAACTATCACGGACAGCGCAGATGCGTCCAGTCTGATGATATAATTTGTGATAACTGTCACAGCATTAATTTTATCGACTTTGGTTTGAATACGGCGATGACAACGTTGGCACTTTACCTGTTATCGCGCTATACCTTTCTGAGCTGTATTATACTAAGGAGTGTTATAAGCGGAATTTAACCTGATGGCCTTCAAGGATTCATTCAGCGTATTACCTCCTGTTTTAATACATTTGCCAGTCTGCAGAGTATAACCTGAAAGGGAATTTAGCGTTTTGCAGTGGAGACCAAAATCAAAATACCGGAATAACCTGTTTCTATTTTTCTACATGTGAGTAAGGTGATAAACCACGACACTCTCAGCCATAGGATTGGTGCAAAAGTTGGGACTTCGCTCATTAGCACGGCAACCTGCTTTAGTCTTAATTTTCCATTCTATGACGTTTTATTTGCAAGTCTGACCTGCTGAATTTCACGTTCTTCAGATGGATCAGCATTGTCAGTGAGTGCAACACCCTCAACTTCCCTTTTCACGACGATGCTGTTGCCGTCCACTGTACAGCCCCCGTTTTACGACCGTGCTCACCAAATAAACAAAACTCATATCTCCATAACGATTTTATGGCAGACAAACGGCCAACTCATCCCTAAGTTGATAGCATAGGAAAACAAAATAAATATATAAGATGCTGTTTTAATTGTAAATAAATTACCCTGCAATCGAGTTAAGGTTATGTGACTGGTGTGGATGATGGACAGCGCAAAATTTTAATCCGATAACGTTATTAATAAAAAATCAGAGCGTACCCTATGAGTAATCACGACATTATCGATGTAAAAGGCTGGATCGACGGCCGCCCGATAACCGGATATCAGTGGCTGATCCTCGCCCTGTGTTTCATCATCATTATGCTTGATGGCTATGATGCAGCGGCAATGGGCTTTATTGCTCCGGCGCTGATTGAGGACTGGGGCATCAGCCGAGCGGAAATGGGGCCGATTCTCGGTGCTGCGATGTTCGGCGTGGCGACAGGCGCACTGATTGCCGGGCCCTGGTCAGATAAATTTGGCCGCAAGCGGATACTGCTGCTGTCGATTACCGTCTTTGCCTGCTTCAGCCTGCTCAGCGCCTTCGCCCGCACGCCGCTGGAAATGGGCCTGCTCCGCTTTCTTACCGGCCTTGGCCTGGGTGCGGTGATGCCCAACTGCGTGACGCTGGTGTCGGAATATATGCCTGAACGCCGCCGTAGCCTGATGATTACCGTGATGTACAGCGGGTTTAATATTGGTTCAGGAATGGGCGGCTTTATTGCCGCCGGCATGCTGCCTCACTTCGGCTGGCAGGCCGTGCTGGGTTTGGGCGGGGTGATCCCACTGCTGATGTTACCGCTGCTGCTGTGGCTGTTGCCGGAGTCGGCCATGTATATGGTGGTACGCAACGTCAGCCGCGACAAAATCGCTGCCACTCTGCAGCGTCTGGGCGGCCAGTTCAGGGCCGGAACGGCCTTTATCCTTAATGCGCCGGTGATCCCGAAAAAAGCACGTGTGCTGCAGCTGTTCACCCGCGGCTATGCGAGGGGAACGCTGGTACTGTGGCTGACCTATTTTATGGGGTTATTCGTTATCTATCTGCTGAACGGCTGGCTGCCGACCATTATGCGCTCCGGCGGCGTGACGCTTGAGCGTGCGGCTATTGTCGCCGGGTTGTTCCAGCTGGGTGGCACGATTGGCGGCCTGCTGGTCGGGGGATTGATGGACCGCTTTAAAGCGAAATATGTTATTGCGCTGTTCTATCTGCTGGGAAGCTTATGTCTGTTATCTCAGGGGATCTGGGGCTTTGGCCCGACGATGCTGGCGCTGCTGGTATTTACCGCGGGTATCTGCATCAATGGCGCCCAGACCGGACTGCAGGCGTTTTCTCCGGCCTTCTATCCCACCGAAATGCGTGCCACCGGCGTGTGCTGGATGCACGGCATTGGCCGCAGCGGCGCGATTATCAGCTCTTCTCTGGGGGGCGTGCTGCTCGGCGTTTTTCCCGGGCAGACCGCTATCTTTATTGTTTTGTCGCTCCCTGCCGTTTTGGCGGCGCTTTCCATCACCCGTCACCATCCTGCCCAGGTATCCCGTCAGGTTAAAGGCATTGACCTTAACGACCTGCCGTCCCTGTCGCGTACCCTGAATAATCGATGAAGTAGAGGTTAAAACTAATGGCAAAAATTATAGGCGGCCTGGCGGTATCACATACGCCCACCATAGGCTTCGCGGTCGACAATCATAAGCAGCAGGAAGACGCCTGGGCGCCGATTTTCGAGGGATTCGGACCCGTGCGGCGCTGGCTGGATGAGAAAAAGCCTGATGTGCTGCTGTATGTGTTTAACGACCACGTGACCTCGTTTTTCTTCGATCACTATTCAGCCTTTGTACTGGGAATCGATGACCATTACGAGGTGGCGGACGAGGGCGGCGGTCCACGCGATCTGCCGGCGATTGGGGGCCATGCGGCGCTGTCACAGCATATTGGCGCCAGCCTGATGGCCGATGAATTTGACATGTCCTTCTTTCAGGATAAAGCGCTGGATCACGGTCTGTTTTCGCCACTGTCAGCGCTGTTACCCTGGCAGGGCGGCTGGCCAGTGCAGATCGTTCCACTGGCGGTGGGGGTGTTACAGTTCCCCATTCCAACGGCGCGCCGCTGCTATAAGCTCGGTCAGGCGTTGAAGCGGGCGGTTGAAAGCTTCCCGGAAGATTTGAAGGTTGCGGTGGTAGCCACCGGCGGCGTCTCGCATCAGGTCCACGGTGAACGCTGTGGTTTTAACAATCCACAGTGGGATGCGCAGTTCATCGACCTGCTGATTAACGATCCTGAGCGCCTGACCGAGATCACTCTGGCTGAATACGCCACGCTCGGCGGGCTGGAGGGGGCTGAAGTGATCATGTGGCTGATTATGCGCGGGGCGCTGTCGGCTAACGTTGAAAAACTGCACCAGGATTACTATCTGCCGTCGATGACGGGGATTGCCACGCTGATCCTTGAAAACCAGTCGCGTGAGGCACCGGTAGATGTGCACCAGCGCCAGCGCGACAAGATCCACCAGCAGCTAAGCGGAGTAGAAAAACTGCCGGGTACCTACCCGTTCACCCATGCCCGCAGCCTGAAAGCGCTACGCATCAACCGCTTTCTGCATCGGCTGATTCAGCCAGAGTGGCGTAAGCGTTTCCGCCATGAACCCCAGGCGCTGTACGATGAAGCCGGGTTAACTGCCGAAGAACAGAGCCTGCTGAATCAGCTCGACTGGCGCGGCATGATCCACTACGGCGTCAGCTTCTTCCTGCTGGAAAAGCTCGGCGCGGTGGTCGGGGTCTCTAATCTGCACATCTACGCGGCCATGCGGGGTGAAACGCTGGAGCAGTTCCAGCAAACGCGCAACCAGCAGGTTCTTTATTCGGTAGCGGGGAGGGAAGAGTGATGTTTACCCAACCGATTATCGACTGCCATCACCATGTTTTTGACCCGGCAAACTTCCCCTGGGCGCCGGAAAGCACCTATCACCCCACGGGGCACGAACTGGCAACGCCGGACTATTATCGCGCCGTAATGCAGGCGTATAACATTCGCCACTCACTGCTGGTTGGCCCGACATCCGGTTACAACACCGACAACCGCTGCCTGCTCGACACCATTAAGCGCGGCGAGGGGCGGTTTAAGGGGATCGCTGTTACGCCGCGTGACGTGGACAGTGACACGCTGGCGCGGCTGAAGGCACAGGGCATTGTTGGCATTGCGCTCAACGTGGCGATGCTGGGTACCGAACCGTTTATGCAGCTGGATGCCCTGATGGGCCGTCTGGCAGAACTGGATCTCGTTGCGCAAATCCAGGTACAGAACGATCAGCTGCTGGCCCTGATGCCGATGCTGAAGCGTACCCGCACCCGGCTGCTGATTGATCACTGCGGCCGGCCGGACGTCAGCGCCGGGCTGGCTCAGCCTGCGTTTCAGGCGCTGCTGTCTCTGGCCGGGCATCAGCGTACCTGGGTGAAACTGTCCGGGCTGGGGAAATTTTCACAACGGCCTTATCCCTACAGCGATGGTCATCCTTACCTGCTGGCACTGCTCAATGCCTTCGGTGCGGAGAACTGTATGTGGGGCTCTGACTGGCCATTTTTGCGTGCCAGTGAACGCATGGATATCGGTACCCAACTGCTGCTGATAGCAACGCTGATCCCCGATGAGCAGATGCGCCGCCAGGTGCTGTGGCATACCCCACGGCGGCTGTTTAGTTTTACTGAAGAACAGGAGTTGTGATGAGGACTATCTATGTGCTGAACGGCCCAAATCTCAATCTGCTGGGAACCCGCGAACCGCAAACCTACGGCAGTGACACCCTCGAAAGCGTAGAGGCACTGTGTCGCGCTACCGCAGCAGAGCTGGATGTCGCCATTGAGTTTCGTCAGACCAATCATGAAGGTGAAATGATCGAGTGGATCCAGCAGTCGCGTCTGCACGCGCAGGCGCTGGTGATTAATCCGGCCGCATGGACACACACTTCGGTCGCCGTGCGGGATGCGGTGACCGCCGTTGCGTTACCGCTCTGGGAGGTGCATATCACCAACGTGCATAAGCGTGAACCCTTCCGCCACCACTCGTATCTTTCCGATGTGGCACAGGGGGTGATCTGCGGCTACGGCATTCGCGGCTACCGTTATGCGTTGATGGAAGCGGCGCGGGCTGGGTAGGCCGGACAGGCCGGAGAGAAAACGCTGCCAGGCAACACTATGATGGCGCACATACCTCTCGCAGGCAGCGGATCAGCGCGTCCGCTGCCGGGGAGTGCAGACAGCCGGTACGGAAGGTCAGCCCGATGGCGCGCTCGGTGTCGGGTAGCGGCACCGGCAGTGCGACCAGCTCGCCCGATGCCAGTTCAACCTCCAGCTGATGCGCGGAGACCGCCGCCAGCATGTCTGACTGCATCAGCAGCCCGCGAACCAGCGCCAGATCGCCGGTTTCCACTACCGGGTTCGGGGCAGGAATGCCCATCGCCTGAAAACTGTTATCCAGCAGTTGACGCGCCGGTGTTGCCGATCGCGGCAGTACCCAACGTGCAGCGTGCAGGTCGTCACCGGAGAGCTGACGCCCCACCAGTGGGTGATCGCGACGCGCCAACAGCACCATGCGTTCGGAAAACAGCGTCTCACGCGTTACGTCCAGCGCCTCTTCATCGCGGCGCAGTGCGCCAAAGATAAAATCAATATCCCCGGCGCGCATTTCCGAGGCCAGGACGCCGAAAGCACTTTCACTGGTCACCACCCGCACCCCCGGATAGCGCGATGTCAGCATCACGATCGCCTGCGGCAGAATGCGCGTGCGCCCAAGCGGCAGCGCACCAACGCGCACTGTTCCCTCCAGCACACCGCGACGGGCGGCGATGTCCGCTGGAATATGGCGCAGTTCGTTCAGCGCACGACGCACATTGGGCTCAATCTCACGCCCGGCCAGCGACGGCATCATGCCGTGCGGCGTGCGTTCCAGCAGCGCTATACCCGCACCGTTTTCCAGTACGCGCAGGGCCGCGCTGATCGCTGGCTGACTCAGTCCCAGTCGGGTCGCAACCGTCTGCATGTGCCGCGTCTGGCACAGCGCGATAAAAATTTGCAGGCGGCGCACGTTAAACAGCCAGAGCGGTTCGGCATCGCTGCGAACGGACCCACGGCCCTGCAGCTTTATCAGACGCTGCGGAATGTGATGCAGCTCAGCGATGGCCCGCCGTGCGCGAGGCAGCACGCACTTACCGTAGTCAGTCAGCATCATACCGCCAGCGTGGCGTTCAAACAGCGGAACCGCCAGAGTGAGCTCCAGATCGCGAATTGAACGGGTGATAGCCGACTGCGTACGGAATAATTCATCCGCAGCCCGCGAGACACTTCCCTGCGCAACGACCTGACTGAATGCCCTGATTTGCATCAGGTTTATCAGTTCATGGTTTCCATTCCCCGCCATAAATCCCTCTCTATTTTTGCCGACGATCGAAGCCGCAATATAAATAAAACGCATACCCGCTGCAATCAAATGAATTATGCCCGCCGCGCACGCAGTGACAGCATGGAAAAAAACAGTGAAGGAAAATGCCATGACTGAGAATACCCCTAAAAAATCCGCGCTGGTGGTCAGCGCTCATTCAGCTGATTTCGTCTGGCGTGCCGGTGGCGCCATCGCGCTGCACCATGCTCAGGGCTATGACGTGCATGTGGTTTGTTTGTCGTTTGGCGAGCGTGGCGAGTCGGCGAAACTGTGGCGTAAGGGCAATATGAGCGAGGAAAAAGTGAAGTCCGCACGCCGCGCTGAAGCGCTTGCCGCCGCGGAGATCCTCGGTGCCAGCATTGAATTTTTCGATCTCGGTGATTACCCGCTACGGGCCGACAAAGAGACGCTGTTCCGCCTTGCCGACGTCTATCGGCGTGTACAGCCGCATTTTGTGCTGACTCATTCGCTGCAGGATCCTTATAACTACGATCATCCCATGGCGACCCACCTTGCGCAGGAGGCCCGGATTATCGCTCAGGCCGAAGGTTATCGCCCGGGAGAAAAGATCGTCGTCGCGCCGCCGGTCTATTGCTTCGAACCGCATCAGCCTGAGCAGTGCAACTGGAAGCCTGACGTACTGCTGGATATCACGTCAGTCTGGGACAAAAAATATCAGGCGATCCAGTGTATGGCCGGGCAGGAACACCTCTGGGAATACTACACGCGGGTTGCCCAACAGCGCGGGGTACAGGCTAAGCGAAACGTTGGCATCACCAGCACCCGTGAGATCGTTTATGGGGAAGGCTATCAGAGTATCTTCCCACGCGTTACGGAGGAGCTGGCATGACGATGATTGCGAAAAAAGGGGTCGCCGTACGCCATATTTCCCGGGCTGCCGCAACGGACATTGATGCGCTGGCGAACGCGGGCGTTGCTACCGTTCATGAAGCGCAGGGGCGTCAAGGGCTGCTGGATCCGGCTATCCGTCCTGTCCAGCGCGATTGCGGGATTGCAGGCAGTGCGGTCACCGTTCTGGTGGCGCCAGGCGATAACTGGATGTTTCACGTGGCGGTCGAACTGTGTCAGCCGGGCGATATTCTGGTTGTCGCACCGACCTCACCCTGTATCGACGGCTACTTTGGCGATCTGCTGGCGACCTCGCTCCAGTCGCGCGGCGTGCGGGGGCTGGTGGCCGATCTGGGCGTGCGCGACAGCCGCACGCTGCGCGCGATGGGTTTTGCCGTCTGGTCACGCGCGGTGTATGCCCAGGGCACCGTGAAAGAGACGCTGGGATCGGTCAATGTGCCGCTGATCTGCGCCGGGCAGCTGGTCTGGCCTGGCGATGTGATCGTTGCTGACGACGACGGGGTGGTGGTGGTCCCGCGTGCGTCGGCCGCCGACGTCGCGGCCAAAGCGCGCGAGCGAGAAGCGCTGGAAGAGAGCAAGCGCGCACGCATGGCGGCAGGTGAACTGGGGCTGGATATTTATAATATGCGCCCGCGCCTGGCGGAAAAAGGCCTGCGCTATCTCGATACGCTTGATCAGCTGGAGGAATAACTGATGCCCCAGCGCAGGATCCCCTGTCTGTTGATGCGCGGCGGCACCTCAAAAGCCGCCTGCTTTCTGGCGCACCACCTGCCTGCGGAGCAGGCGCTGCGCGATCGGGTACTGCTGGCGGTTATGGGATCGCCCGATGTGCGGCAGATAGATGGCCTTGGCGGAGCCGATCCGTTGACCAGTAAGGTGGCGATTGTCAGCGCTTCCGCCCGTGAAGATGCCGACGTCGACTACCTGTTTGCCCAGGTGAATGTGGATCGGGCCAGCGTGGATTATGGTCAGAACTGCGGCAATATTCTTGCCGCCATCGGGCCATTTGCCGTCGAACGCGGGCTGATTACTGCGGGCAGTGAGCGCACCGTGGTACGTATTTTCATGCAGAACACCGGACAGATTGCCCAGGCGGAGTTTGCCACGCCCGGCGGTGAAGTTGACTACGATGGCGATCTTAAGATCGATGGCGTCCCCGGTACGGCAGGCGAGATAGTCCTGACCTTCAGGGATATTGCCGGTTCAAGCTGTGGCGCGCTGTTGCCCACCGGTCAGCCGCGCGATCGTTTTGATGGCATCGAGGTGACCTGCATCGACAACGGTATGCCGGTGGTACTGGTACGTGCTGCAGACGTCGGTTGCAGCGGCTATGAAAGCCGCGAACAGCTGGATAACGACAGCCAGCTGAAGCAGCGGCTGGAATCGATTCGTCTGCAGGCCGGGCCGCGTATGAATCTGGGAGAGGTCAGCCAGCGAACGGTGCCCAAAGTCACCCTGCTGGCGGCAGCGCGTCACGGAGGAGCCATCAGTTCCCGAACCTTTATCCCTCATCGCTGCCACGCCTCAATTGGCGTACTTGGCGCAGTGAGCGTTGCCAGCGCCTGTCTGATCCCGGGCAGCGTTGCCGATGGACTGGCGCGTACCAGCAGCGCGCCGCAGCAGCGTCTGAGCGTGGAACATCCGAGCGGCGAGTTCAGCGTGCTGCTGCAGCGCGAAGGGGATAATCCCCTGGCCTGCTGTGGGCTGCTGCGCACCGCGCGGGCGATCTTTATCGGAGAGGTACTTATCCCGGCGGCGGTCTGGCCACACGACGCACAGTGAAACGCGACCTGAGGCAATGCCCGACCACAACCGACAGGTCGTTTTTGCAGGAGGAAACATGAACATCACTTTTATTGGTTTTGGCGAAGCGGGTGGCATTCTGGCCCGCGATTTACAGGCGCAGGGCAATGCGGTGACGGTATGGGACCGCAAAGCGCTCGATGCAGAGAGTTTGCCGGCGCTGCGGCAAAAGGCGCAGCAGAGCGGGGTGCGGCTGGCGGCATCGCTGGCGGAGGCACTGCAGCAGGCCAGGCTGGTGTTCTCTACCGTCACCGCCTCGCAGGCGCTGAGCGTGGCGCAGCAGGCGGCAGCGCTGCTGCACGGCGGGCAGTCTTTTCTCGATCTTAACTCAGTGGCTCCGCATACCAAACGCGCGGCGGCCGAGGCGATCAATGCACACGGTGCCGGTTATATCGATGTGGCGGTGATGGCCCCGGTGCCGCCAAAACGCCTCGCCACCCCGCTGCTGATCGGCGGCGTTGATGCGGTGGAAATAAATGATCTGCTGCAACAGCTTGGCCTCAACAGCCGCATGTTGAGCCGCGAGGTGGGGGAGGCGTCAGCGATTAAAATGTGCCGCAGCATCATGATCAAAGGGCTGGAGGCGCTGACCACTGAATGTCTCAGCGCAGCCCGGCAGTACGGCGTAGAGCAGGCAGTCCTCGACTCACTGCACGCCAGCTTCCCCGCACTTGGCTGGAATGAACAGCTGCCGCACTATCTGATCAGCCGCGTGGCGGAGCACGGTCAGCGCCGCGCCGAAGAGATGCGAGAGGTGGTAAAAACGCTGCAGGATGTCAGTGTACCTGCCGACATGAGCGCGGCGATCGTCACCACTCAACAGGGGCTGGTTGATGCGCTGAAAGCGCGATCGCTGCGCTACGAGCAGCTGACACCGTTCGTCTGGCAGGAGACGCTGGATAAAATATACTCATCCCGATGAATTATATGAATACAGGTATGCGTTTCTTTTATCGTCTGTTGTTTACATTCATGCAGCATCGTAACGTTCAGAAGACAAGATGTCGCCTGAAAACGGACTCAGAACCTCTCCCATCAGGCGTGTTGTGTTGCAGCCAGTGGAATACGAATAGCCTGCAACACGCGGGGGATACGCGGTAGGTGAAGATGGAACCCGCAAAGCGCGCCCATCCTTGAATGGATATCAGGAAGCAATATATGAAGCTCAAAGCCTCTGTCACTCTTACGCTGCTGCTGGCCGCTGCCGTCAGCCAGGCGACGGCAGCCCAGCTGGACAATACCCGCGCCAGTCAGGTGATTAACACGGTAAAAACCCATATTCATGCGCAGCACAGCACCGGCTGTGTGGCGGTTGTTGATGCCAGCGGTACGCTGCTGGCATTTCAGCGTCTTGATGGCGCCTCACCGGGCTGCGTCGATGCCGCAATAGGCAAAGCGCGCACCTCAGCCCTCTATCGCACCCCCTCACTGAAATTCATGCAGCGTTTACAGCATGGCGAAACCACCGTGCTGGCTATCCCTCACGCTGTGGCACTCGGCGGGGGTTTTCCGCTCACCCTACAGGGTGACGTTGTCGGCGCAGTTGGCGTCAGTACTCCGCAACAGGAACTGGATAACCAGGTTGCTGAGGCTGCTGCTCAGGGACTGAAATAACGCGCCAGAAGATTCAAGCTGCCGTCATTCCGCGCATTGAGGCCCGATTTCCCGGCAAACGCAGCTGTGGCTTGACGTATAACGGACAGACTTTCAAGGAATTCTGACGATGACTCTTTCACGCCGCCGGTTACTGACCGGCACGGCGGGCCTGCTGGTGGCAGGAGCCCTGGCCAAGATCCTGCCCACCCGTCTTGCCCTTGCCAGCCCGCCGCTGGCTTCAGCTGTTACGCCCTCCAGCAGTTTTCATTCCCTGTCCATCCGGCTGACCGGTTTGGAACAGCCGGATCCTTTGCTGGCCCAGCGGCTGTACAGCTGGCTGCACGATCATTTTAGCTCACTGGACAGCCAGCTGGACCGTCTCAGCCAGCTGCTGTTACAGCAGCCTTCGGCCAACGGCAGTAGCCTGCTGACGTTGCTGGCGGCACAGCCTGACAAGCTGGGCGATCTCTTTCAGGCGCTGATTTCCGGCTGGTATCTTGGTGTGGTCGGTGCGCTGCCGCAGCCCCAGTGCATCGCCTTCGAAAATATCCTCAGCTATCGACTGGTACGGGATTCCCTGTCACCCCCGAGCTACGCGCCGGGTCAACCCAACTTCTGGACCCAGCCACCCGTAAGGAGAGCGCATGTCTGATTCATTAAGCGCCGATGTGGTCATCATTGGTGCCGGGATTGCCGGATCGCTGGCAGCGTTGAAGATGGCCAGAGCCGGTGCTTCGGTGCTGATGCTGGAGTCTGGCCCGGAGATTAAACGCGATGAGGCGGTGGAGTATTTCCGCAATTCGCCCTTTAAGGGGGACTTCACCGAGCCTTATCCCCCCCAGCCGTGGGCACCACAGCCGAAATTTATTCCCTCGGATAATAATTATCTGATTCAGAAGGGGCCGGATCCCTATCGCGCACAGTATCTGCGCGGTATCGGCGGTACGACGTGGCACTGGGCCGGACAGGCATTTCGCCTGTTGCCCAACGATATGCGTATCCAGTCACTGTACGGCATTGGTCGCGACTGGCCCATCAGTTACGCCGATCTGGAACCCTATTACTGCGATGCCGAGTACCAGATGGGCGTGTCCGGCGACAGCGATCTCGACTCACCGCGTTCGCGCCCCTATCCGCTGCCGGGCATTCCGCTGCCTTATGGTTTTGAGCGTTTGAAGCAGCGTCTTGGCCCGCTGGGTTACGAGGTTGGCATTGGTCCACAGGCACGTAACAGTATTGCTTATGATGGCCGCCCCGCCTGCTGCGGCAACAATAACTGCATGCCGGTCTGCCCGATCGATGCCCAGTATCACGGCGGCATCGCCGCGCGTAAGGCACTGGATGCTGGCGTAAAAATCGTGGCTAATGCGGTGGTGTTTCGCATTGAAGCCGACGACAAAGGCACCATCCAGGCAGTGCATTATCTGGACAGGCACAAAGCACGTCACCGCGTGACCGGTAAACAGTTTGTGCTGACCGCAAACGGCATTGAAAGCCCGAAAATCCTGCTGCTCTCCAGCAGCGAACGCTACCCGAACGGTATCGCCAACAGTTCCGGTATGGTGGGGCGCAACCTGATGGATCACCCGGGATCGTCGGTTGAGTTCTACGCCGATGAGCCGGTATGGTTTGGCCGTGGCCCCATGCGTCCCGGCAGCATTAATAATCTGCGTGACGGCGATTTTCGTGGTGAACGCTCGGCGTTACGCATCGATCTCGCCAATACCTCGCCGGTACGCTATCTCACCGAACGCCTGGTACGCCAGGGCTACTATGGCCAGAAACTTAACGACAAGCTGACCTTCCAGGCTGAACGTTTTGTGCAGCTGAAGTGTCTGCTGGAAATGCTGCCGGAACCGCAGAATCGCCTCACGCTGAGCAAAACGGAAAAGGATGCCTGGGGCATCCCGCGTCTGGAGGTGCATTACAGCTTCCCGGAGTACGTACATCGTGGCTATGACCAGTCGATGATTGACTTCCGGCGCATGGTGAAAGAGATGGGCGGGACGGAGGCTGTCTACAGTCAGCGCGGGGTATACGATAACAACCAGCATATTACCGGCACCATGATCATGGGTAGCAATCCGCGGGATTCGGTAGTGGATGGCGATTGCCGCACCCACGATCATGCCAACCTGTTTATTGCCGGAACCGGCATTATGCCATCAGCGTCGACGGTCAACTCTACGCTGACCGGCACCGCGCTGGCGCTGCGTATGGCAGACCGCGTCCTTTCAAGCCTGTAGGGGAGCATCCGATGAAATCTGTTGTAAGTATCGCTGTCGCGGTGATCCTGATGCAGTGTGCCACAGGGCAGGCAGCAGACAATGCCGCGCAGATTAAACGCGGCGAATATCTGGCGCGTGCGGGCGACTGTACAGCCTGCCATACCGCCGGCGGCGGCCCGCTGTTTGGCGGCGGCGTTTCTATCAGCACCCCTTTCGGGCAGATCTGGGGCAGCAATATCTCCTCTGACAAGCAGTACGGCATTGGCAGCTGGAGTGACGAGCAGTTTGTTGCCGCAGTGCGCGACGGAACAGGTAAAAACGGCGAACAGCTTTATCCGGCAATGCCCTATGACGCTTTCACCAAAATGAAACGTGAGGACGTGCTGGCAATCAAAGCGTATCTGATGTCGATGCCAGCGGTACATCAGCCATCACCTCAGACCGATCTGCCGTTTCCGTTCAATCAGCGCTGGGGAATACGCTTCTGGAAGTGGTTTAACTTCGATAAGGGCGAGTTACAGAATGACACCCAGCAGACCGCGCAGTGGAACAACGGCCGCTATCTGGTTGAGGCGCTGGCGCACTGCGGCACCTGCCATACGCCGCGCACCCTGACGCTCGGCATGGACAGTGATAAACCGCTGGCGGGCGGCGATCTCGGCGGCTGGTGGGCATTCAACATTACGCCAGACAAACAGGCCGGGATTGGTGACTGGAGCCAGCAGCAGCTGGTGACCTATCTGAAGACCGGTTTCGTGGCTGGGAAAGCCAGCGCCTCAGGTCCCATGGGCGAAGCCATTGAGCACAGCCTGCAATATCTGCCGGACAGCGATCTGCAGGATATTGCGACCTATCTGCAGAGCGTGAAGCCACAGCCGGATAAACAACAGACCCGGCCCCGTGACAGCTGGGGACAACCGTCGACGGCGCTGATTACGCTGCGCGGTGCCGATGCCGCGCTGCGCAGCGCTCAGCCGGGTGCCGTCCTTTTCGCCGGTAACTGTGCCAGCTGTCACGGCGCTGAGGGGGCGGGATCGGGTCATGGCTTCCATGCTTATCCTTCGCTGTTCCACCATACCAGCACCGGCGCGGCAGATGCGCGCAACGTGGTATCGGTGGTGCTGAACGGCGTGCACCGCCGCATGAGCGAAGGCGAGATCGTGATGCCCGCCTTCGCGCCGGAACTCAGTGACCAGCAGGTGGCTGATATCAGTAACTTTGTCAGCCAGCAGTTTGGCAATCCGGCGGCGGGGAAAATTACTGCGAAGCAGGTCGGCGAGCTGCGGCAGGATGCCGGACTGGCTTCGCCACCACGCTACAGCGAGGGTGATAAGCCTTAAATGCGCTCATCCACGGTGATCTGATCCACAACGATCTGACGGTTGATCTTAATGAAATCGGCGACAGCGTGACTGTCGCCGATCCTTTATTACGCTGGCGAATCCGCTCCCGATTCAGCAACGGGCGGATTGAGATCGATCACCCGATCGGCAGAAGCGATAGTTGAGGGGCGGTGTGCGACAATAATGCGCGTAATATTGAGTGCAGAAATCGACTGATTGATGGCCTGCTCATTGGCTAAATCCAGGTGGCTGGTCGCCTCATCCATAAACAGCACGCTGGGCTGGCGATAGAGTGCGCGGGCAATAAACAGTCGCTGCTTTTGCCCACCGGAAAGACCGGTGCCCAGCTCGCCAATCAGCGTTTCATAGCCCATCGGCATTTTCATGATCTCTTCATGTATATGGCTGTAAACCGCGCAGGCGACCACTCTCTGCATGTCAAACTCGGTATCAAAGCTGCAGATATTTTCCGCGATTGAGCCGGAAAACAGACGATCGTCCTGCATGACGCAGGCAATGCTGTTGCGGTAATTGTTAACCCCGACATGATGAATATCCAGTCCACCTGCCAGTATTTCCCCGTGACTGGGGGAGAGCAGGCCGCACATCACTTTCAGTAGCGTGGTTTTACCCACGCCTGACTGGCCGACAATCGCCACGCTCTCACCCGGCGCAATCTGCAGATTGATATTGTCAAAAACCGGCTTTGACAGCGCATCGTAACGGTAGGAGAGCTGGCGGATATCCAGACCAACGCCCACCCCCGGCTGAAAGATTTTGCGCTGTGTGCTGTCCGGTTCTGCCGGGGTAAACACGATATCGGACAGGCGCTCGTTGTGCATGGTCAGCATGCGCAGACCAATACCCAGGTCGATCAGACTGCTGGCACGCTCCGAAAACTGGCCACGATAGGCATTAAAGGCCATAAACATCCCCAGCGTCATGCTGTTATCGATGACCGCCATTGCCCCCAGCCAGAGAATGGCCACCTGGTCGATAGTGCTGATAAAGGTATTAATGCCGCCAAACAGCATGTTAAAACGTGTCACTTTGATGCCGGTGTTCGCCGCATCAATATTCAGGTTCAACCAGTAGTTAGCCCGTGTTTTATTCAGGCCCAGCGATTTCACCGTTGAAATGCCGTACAGCGTTTCCATAAAGTGCGAGCTGGCTTTGGCTCCTTTGACAATCTGCTCTTCAGAGAGCTGACGAAACAGCCGATAGGTCAGCACGCGCATCAGTGCATAAAAAGCGGTAAATCCAGCGACGACCCATACCAGCCAGCCGCCGTACATCGTCATCATTGCAAACAAACCGATGGTCATAATGCCGTTGATAATGCCGCCAACAATGCTGTCAGTGAAGGTGCTGCGAATCGCATCCAGTGAGCCGAAGCGCGACTGAACATCCCCCAGATTGCGCTTCTCAAAAAAGGAGAGCGGCAGCTTCATCAGATGATCAAACAGCGTCGCTTTCCACTGAATATCGGTTAAGGTTCCCAGCTTGATGGAAACCCAGGCGCGAACAACGCTGACAAACGAGCGGAAAAGGGTGAACGTCACCAGCCCGAGGCAAATCACCAGCAGCAGGCTCTGGTCGTGAGCCTGAATCACATGGTCCGTCACCAGCTGCGTGCCCACCGGCAGCAGGAGATTGACCGTCTCAATCACCAGCGACAGTGCGAACAGCTTCATCAGTACGCCGGGCAAACCATCAATATTTTTGGCCAGATCCAGCAGCTTCAGGCGCGTTTTTACCGTCCCTTTCTGGAACGCCTTATCCGGCCACAGTTCAAGCGCTACCCCGCTGAAGTGGTTCGACATCTCCTGAATACCGATCACCCGTCGGCCAAAAGCCGGATCGTGGATAACGAATGACGCGGCGCGCACCTTAACCAGCACCACAAAATGATTCATATTCCAGTGCAGCACGCAGGGGGTTTTAAGCTGTTTGATTTCGTTGAGATCCAGCGCCAGCGCACGGGCTTTTAACGCAATCTGACCGGCAATCTGCGCCACCTGGTTCAGCGTGGCCCCCTGGGTCGAGATGCCAAAACGCTGGCGCAGATTAAACATATCGACATTCAGGCCAAAATAGCCCGCTACCATTGCCAGGCTGGCGAGTCCGCACTCTGATGATTCCGACTGCAGCAGGATCGGCACTTTTCTGCGCAGCGAGAAGTTTAATTTACGGTTGATCAGAGCGAATAATCCGTCATTTTTCATTGATACTTCCTGTCACGCTATTTTTAATGTCGTAGATTGGCGCAATGGCCCAGCGATAAAGCGGTTTTTTATCCAGGAAGACGATAGCTCTGGCACGTAATCCACTGGAGATCGCCAGCTTTTTACCTTTGTCGCTAAACTGCGTATGTTCCAGTGAGACCAGCACCTTGTAGTAGGTGCCCTCCTGCTCCTGCGCTTTACGGCTGCCGCTGGTGTAGCCGGACATCTCCTGAGGTGAGGCGGGCAGGGAGGAGACAGACACCACTTTGCCGGGGAACTGACCAAACTTGTCGGAGGGGAAGGCGTCATAGCGAATGTTGATGCCCTCATTCAGCTTCACAAACGGCAGCGCGGTGTCCGGCAGCCACAGCAGCAGGTAGTAGCTGACATCACCAACCGGCTTGATCTGCGCCAGGCTGCTGCCGCTTTCCACCATCTGTCCGTTGGTGACGCTGAGTGATTCAACGATGCCGTCCATTTTGGCGCTGATCACCAGCATATCGTTACCATTTGACTCCGCCAGCCGCTGATTTAAATCGCTAAGCTGCGATTCGTTCTGAGAGATTTGGTTGTCATAATCGGCGGCGCGGGTGATCAGGTCACTGCGCAACTGTGCCAGCTGCACGTCTTCCTGCATACTCTGGCTGTTGAGCGACTGCCAGACGCTCTGCTGCTGCTGATACATCTGGCGCTGGTAGTTAAGCTGATCTTTATTGATCAGCCCGCGCTTGATGTACTGTTCATAGCCTTCCAGCATCTGACGCATTTTGTTGGTGGCATCTTTTGCGCTGGCCACCATCTTCAGCGTCTCTTTATGCGCTTGCTGGTATTGATTGATCTGGTCCTGCAGCGTTTTCACCGTCGACTGTCTGTTCTTTGCCAGCTTGTCGATGATCGCCTTCACATTCAGCATCTGCTGATTAATCGCATCGGCAGCCGTACCGCTGATGCTACCGGAGATGGTCTGGCGTGAGACGTCAAGCTCATACAGCCTGTCGCCTTTCTTAACCCTGTCGCCCACTTTAATATAGCTGTGCACCACCGTTGCCTGCTGCGGGGCGAACACGGTAATGGAATGTGGTAAGGTAGTGATTTCACCGTCAACATCGATTCGCCGCGTATAATCAAAGTAGATCAGACAGAAAATAAGTATGGCCAGGAAGGCTGCGCACAATATAACAATCAGACGTGCTGAAAGACCGGAAAGTAATAGTGCTTTTCCAGTCCACTGCTGGCGCTGATAATCAATCGCTTCACGGCGGAAAATATTATTTTTTTCCATTGCTGGGATGCCTGGATGAAGGTAAAAAAGCCATGGCAATGCCATGGCTTGAGAAAAGAAAAAATTAATAAATATTAGGTGTTACCATCCAGAATGCTTTTTAGGATAGCGTCAGATTTCTGTGAAGCTTTATCCCAACCCAGTAATGCTCCCTGAACTGCTCCTCCTACGGTGCCATAAATACCGCCACCGATTACACCAACCAGGTTTCCAATGATACCAAAACCAAGGATACCACCATTCGAACCGCCATGTTTACCGCCGATAATGGCACCTTCCCAACCGGCTGTAACTGCTAAGTTTGTCGCAGAGGCAACAGCCTCAGCGGTGTTTTTTACTAAAGAACTTACGACACCGCCGGCAGTACCCCAATTCCAGCTGTAAGCTCCGGATACATCTTCCATTTCAACTAAGTTTAATTCTCTCATTACAAACTCCATTTATATTATCTATCCATGCACGCATATTAAAATATAAGTGCAACATTGACATCAGAACGAATGCTCTGAACGGTGCTCACCTTAGTCATGAATTTGCTTGTTGACTAATGAATTATATACTTCATTTGTGAATTGATGCATTTTAGTTCTGGGTGAGAGTAAATGTCATAGCTGCATCGGCTTTTCCCGTTTTTATTTCGCCAGTTTTTTTATAATGTGCTGTCATTGGAATATCAATATTCATCTCCCTCTTGCTGTGGTAAGTTTTCTCCTCCCCAAAAAGAATCGGAACATGATTTTTATCCAGCACCTCTACCACCACGCCCGATGCTGCCTGTTCCTGCTGACGGATATTAATCATCCCTGGCCCGGGAGAGGTTCCTACAGCATCAAAAGAAATATCGATTGGAATATCATCGCTTTCACAGTTTATTTTAATATTGAATGACCGTTCGGAAGAACGCGCCACCGAGCCAATCCCGTTGAACTCACTTTTCGGTGGATTGCCGAGGTTAACAGTCTGATGCCGGGAGTTAACATCGACCAGACAACTTTTCTGAATCACCGTGATTCCGGCGAGGGTCAGCTCTGCTAACACTTTACCGTCCAAGAAGTAACGCGCTACAACCTGCGGGCCCACGCTACTTCCGCTGGAAATGGGCCCAGTTTTAACAAAGCGTAAGCGAATATTATTAGAGTTGATCCACGGCGAAAGCGAGTTTGGTTGAATGGTGTCACTATAGGGCAGTATCTTGGCGGGGTTCCATATGTCGCTGATGAGAACACCCACCCCAACAATCCCTGTTTCAAACGCTCCGGGATAGGTGATGCTGGGAGTTAGCGGAGAGTCTGAGCGGTATTTGCTTGTTGAGAGACACCCCAGTACCAGACCTTTTCCTACAAGATCATTATTGTTACGCTGTGCCAGCACCTCGCCAATATCAGCATTAGGATCGATTGCCAGCGTCATTGGCCCGTTTCTGACCGATAGTTTACCGAATGCGCAGTCAGCCGCATAGCTGCCAGCACTAAACAGCCCGACAATCAACATATTTACCCAAAGAATATATTTCAGTGATTTCATATTGTTACCCATTATCATATCCCCGATATGGAGAGGCAGGACAAGAAGAAAGGCCCCTAAAATAATCAGGGACCCTTAGGATTTTACGCAGTTTAGCGGGCTGAAAGGCACTGCGCGGTGATCTGCTGAATGCCACTTTGCGGGCTGCTTTCCGCCAGTTGGTACTTAAAGTAGCACTGCTTATCCGATCCTTTGCCCCACTGCGCCAGCATCGTTCCGGCAGGAGCCAGACCATTGAGGTAAACCTGGCCGTTATCACCCACGATGCCGGACTGCTTACCGCTTTGCTGCGGGTCCGATACCACGGCACCGAACGGCAGCGGTACACCCTGATGCAGAAGCGTTGCCAGCACGCGGAAGCCAACCTGAGCCTGATAGTTGGCGCGCACAATGGCACCCCGGGTTGGCACGACGGTTTTGGTCGTCAGAGAGAGGTCGACATTATCCGGCAGGCTGTCCGGAGCGAGTTCAAGATCGCTCTGGCGGTAAGGCGACAGATCAGGCACCAGGGCATATCCGCGGAAATCCGTTTTCACTCCGGTCTGATTGGTTACGCCAACGCCGCTTGCACCGGGTGCAGCAATGAGCGCGGCAGTGTCGCCAAATGCCTGGCCAAATGTGACCCCATCTGAATGAACAAGGACGCCGCCCTCAAGGCCGTAGTCAATGCGCTGCATGTTGCGGTCATAGCCGTATCCGGCACTCACTTCACCGTAGGTACCACGGTAGTCACCATCGAGGTGGCCACTGCTGCCCCCGCCCTGATTGGCCCGGCTCTGCTGAATACTCCAGGCGAGATTACTGTCTTCCAGCGAAGTGCCACTCAGCCCCACGCTGTTGGTGCTGCCGCCCGGCTTGCTGCTCGTCACGCTGTAGGTCGCCCAGCTGTTGCGCAGCCAGCGGTCAAGCGGTACGCTGACATTAAACGATAATACCCGATCGGTATGGCGCTCCCGATCCTCATTACTGCGTATGGAGTTATTGCTGTAACTGTAATTCACACCATAATTGATTCCGTTCCAGCTATTGTTGTAGCCCGCAGACATCGACATATTTTTACGCCGTTTCTGCCAGTACTCTTCGCGAAGCAGGCTGAGGCTGAACGACCCCAGCTCCTGAGAGATATTCTGACTTACCGTGAGTTCGGTACGGTTGCGGGTCTGTTCGTGCATGCTGCGATACCCTGAATCATGGTAGCTGTCCATCACGTCGGAGAGGGTATAATATCCGGCGGTAGAATAGCGGTAGCCGGCAATAGCGAAGTTAGTTCCGGTGGCGATGATATTCTTGTTATAACGCACACGCCAGGACTGCCCCGACTGATGCTCGCGGTTGTGAAGTATCGACCACGCCTGGGTGACATCCGCTGAGAGTGCGCCAAAATCGCCGAGATTTTTCCCGATCCCGCTGGCGAGCGCACGGTAATTCTCAGCCAGCTGCAGCCCGCCATAAAGTGTGAAATTCTTTGGCAAACCATAAATTGCTGTTGCCTGGCTTAAGAATTTCTTATCGACGGCAGAGTCATAAGGGCGATACTGCCCACCGGTAAGACTAAATTTTAAGCGACCCTCACGCTGTAGCACGGGTAAAGACGCATAAGGCACCACGAAATGCTGTTCGCTGCCATCTGCCTCTTTAATTGTTACATTCAGGTCGCCGCTGCCGCCGGTGGCATACATATCGTTAATCACGAAGGCACCCGGTGCAACGTAACTCTGATAAATGATGTAGCCATTTTGCCTGACGATCACCTGGGCATTGCTTTTCGCCGTCCCGCGGATCACCGGCGCGTAACCACGCAGGCTTTCCGGCAACATGTCATCATCAGAGGCGATCTGCACGCCGCGAAACGGCACGCTGTCGAAAATATCGGAAGGAGAATTACTGTCGCCCAGCGTGAGCTGGCTTTTCAGCGGAATAATATCGCGCTGCAGATAAGTGTAAGCGGTGTCCCAGCGCTGGCTTCCACGGCTGTTACGGCTCCACGTGCTGTAATTGCGCAGCCGCCAGGCTCCCAGGTTTGCCCCCGGTCGCAGGTTAAGATACTGGTTGTTACTGTCCTTTCCCCCTTTGCGTGCATAGTTATTCGCCCCGGAAAAACGATAATTCATCAGTAGCGCCGGGATCCCTTCATCGAACTGTTCCGGCGAGACGTAACCACGCGCCTCAGACTTCAGTGCAGCCTGAGGTATACTGATCAACAGCCGCTGACTGCTGAACTCAAATTTTGTCGTTGCGGAGGGAATGACCGCCATGTTTACACACTGGCTGTGCGCTTGTAATGCGCTGAACGCCTCTACCTTTACCCCCCAGGATTTCAGCTGTGTCAGCGTTATGCAGGGCGACAACGCCCCCTGATTTTCCGGATCTTTTGCGGCGATAAAAGGTAACGTTTTAGTTTCGAGAAAGTGGTTATTAAGCCATATATCTACACGGTAATTACCGGGCGCCTGGGAGTGAGCGTTATCATAGGCAGATAAATCGGTGGTGGTTTGCGGCCCGCCACCGATTTGCAGGAAATGCGAATCAAAATAATCGCGTGCCAGCGCTTTATTCGCGGTTAATCCAGGTAAAAAAAAACTTAAAACCAGTAGTCTGGCAACGTTAATTTTTCCGGGGTTTATCATTCCATTGCTTGGATAAATTTCCATCATTAAATTCCATTATGATTAGAAAGTAGGCTATCAAGGCATATCATTCACCTGTGATTAATGAGTTGATGATGGACTGGCCCTGTACCACCGAAATCATTAATAATCTTCCAGCTCACATTCCTGGCTGACTGAATTGCACCAAGGGAGAATTTTTTGGTTGATAACGGAGGAACATAGGTCACTTCGGGTAACGGGTGACCGTCGACACTGACCGAGATGAAGTTCATGTAATAAGGCGTAGGGTTTGTCACCTCCAGCGCCCCGGCGGTCTCTGTCCATTTTACTTTTTCAGCCTGTGTCTCAGGTAGCGTATCCGCCAGTGCTGCCGGCCTGAAGATCAGTTTCATTCGGGTGCGTACCGCGATTTGCAACGTATTCTCATCGTGCTCTTTAGCCCCGGGGATCGATTTAATGTTCAGCCAAAAAAGCGTTTCTTTATCACCCGGAAAATTATTTGCTAACTTAACAATACGCAGAACATTGGTATCACCACTGTCCAGACGAAACAGTGGAGGCGTCAGGATGAAATGGGCTCCGTCAACTTTTCCGGTGTCATCTTCCACCCATGACTGAATAAGATAAGGAGAAGCATCCATGTTTTTTACACTGATAGTCTGTTCTCTTTTATCCCCCGGGAAGACAACCCGACTCCCTCCAATGCTGACCCCCGCCTGAACAGTGCCAGAAATCAGTAGCATCATTGCCAGAAAAATACGCGACGATCTGAGCATTTTCATATTCCCAAAAATGTATACCACTCACCGAAGTGAGTGGTATACATTGACTATTAATAGTTTACGGTGAAGGTTGCAACTGAGTTAGCTTTACCTGCCTCAACACTGTCTTCTTTCTGAATATATCGAGCATAGAAGTCCAGTTTATTCTCATTATCTTTACCACTCTCGAGAGCATAAGTCGCAGAAGGGGTATATAATGGCAGAATACCGGATTTATCAGACAGCTGAATAGCTACGCCTGTTGCTGCTCCGTCCTCTTCAGTTAATGCCAGCACGGTATTGTCATTTTTATAGGCGATCCCATCAAATTTAACGGTCGCCGTTTTAATTGTTTCCGGGCAATCTTTCAGAACGATATTAAACTTGGTCGCACTTGCGCTACCACCAGCCGTAGAGCCAACGCCAGTAAATGCAGATTTATTAACGTTGCCCATCAGCACATCCATTGTGGTAGCCCCAGCACCGTCCAGATCGACCACACATGCTGAATCAATGATATTTCCGGTAAAGTTAATAGTGCCGTCACTGGCGTTTGCAGAAAGGCTTGTAAACAATACCAAAGATGCCGCAGTCATCGTGGAAAGAATACTCTTCTTCATGGTTTTCCTTTTTCATTGCATTTAAATAATCCATTTCAACCGCAAAGATCCTGAATAATGAGAGGATATTTACGGCATGTTTACCATTATTATTCTCACGGATCACGGATCGTTTGAATAACAGTAGCGCTAAAATCATACGCCAGGAACCAGGGGGGGGGTGGAGTGAATTTAACCTCAATCGGGCACTGTTCATCTCAATATAATAATGTTTCAGAATGTTTATTTGAAAATAATACTTATCAATTATCCTGTAAAAACCCCTTACTCAATGAGGGTTGTTTTTTAATGTTTATAAAAAAATCATTTAAAATCAAGTTTGTTATGGTTTTTCTTAAAAAAATGAGCCTGATTAAGATATGTGTCTTTAATTTAATAAAATTATTCATATAAAATTTAGTTTTCATTGAGCCCGGTGATTCATTATAGTCTGTAACTGGTGAGATCATGAATCTCGGTTGAATGCCGAATCAGCTTCAATCAACGAATCACGCAGACTATGAACATATCAAACAGTAGGAATAAATGTTATGGATAACAGAATTAAAGACCGCCTTAATGATATTTCTTACATCATAGATCATCGCATTGTTTTCTATCCGGGTCAGCATAGATTAGTTTATCATTCAGAAGGTGAGGAGGTTAATGTAAATATTTTTATTCCTACCAGTCGTTGCCTGTTACTTCTTCTTCAGGGAGATAAAAAAATAATCAGGCGTGAAGAGTTCATCAACAAGGTATGGGTTGAAAATGGGTGCTATGTGGCAAACAACACCTTTTATCAAAATATTTCAATGTTGCGGAAGTTACTTAAGAAAGCAGGGCTTGGTGAAGATACTATTATCACTGTACCCAAGAGAGGGTTAAAAATAAACAATAATACTCACGTTGAAATCACCAGGAGTGAAAGAGTACCATCTAAATACAATTCATCTCTACATCAAAAAATAGAAAAAGATATTTCTGCCAATAACCCTATATATCCCGCTGCCTGCAGTATAAATCACACAAATAAAAAGCAATATATAAATAAGAAAGTCAAGTCGATGTTCTATAAATTTATTATTTCGTCACTTCTGTTAGGAGGCGCGATCGGTGCACTAATGGCAGATGTGATTATCAATCTGGATCGCAGTGTTTATGGAACACAGCATAAAAGTGATATTCGTTCTGCCGAGGATATTCCTTAGCACAGTTAATATCGGAAATCTTCCCCGATGGATTCATTCGACGTGAATGAACTTATGGTATCAGCTCAATTTATTGCCTGTTCACGCAAATTGGTCCACGTCATAACGCATGATTAAGCGTTATCAGGGTGACAGCGGACAAATCATAAGCGGTAGCAGTGTGTAATAATGTTTAGCGATTCCTTCAATCGCCAAACATTTTTGCAGTCCCCGTAATCAAAATGTCATTGACGTATCAGACCATAGCACCCTCGCCACCAATTTCCCGCTGTTGCTATTACCGTGCGGCCATTTATGTGGGAAATAAAATAATTATCCACGAATCAGGGATTCTTTCGCCTGAAACCAGTCCAATCCCACTTTACAGCGCAAGCCCGGTTTTTTGTTACGGAATTTGGTCCATCAGAGCCACGTTGTAACCAACGATACTGCCATTTTCTACCAGATGAAAAATGAGGCGAAGCACGCCTCCCCTGCAATGGTGACTGCCAGGCTGGTTTTCATACGATTCAGCGGACAGATGTGAACTGTATCCAGTCATCAGAATGTCATCATATGAGCCTGAAACTTGCCCTTTGGTATAATGGCTGAGAATGGCCATAAATAAGGTAATAACGGTCTATATTTAAAAGAGAATTTTTTGCCGCTGTGCTCAGGAAGGAAGAAAATTCCCGTAGCGTCATAAGGGAAGCTGACAGCAGTGTTGTGCATAAAATATGCACTTCGGGCTGGGGGATATGCACGCGGCGTGCGTAACTGGCAATGATGTGTTCAGGTGGAGCAGGCGGTAGGACTGGTGGATGACATCAGGCGTTGATGCGGCTTTCGCTGTCGACAAGCCTCATTTACCGTTATGAACCGACTGACGATCGTCGCTGAATGTTTATCAGGTTGCAGGAGAAAAGGATGAATACGTTATCGGGGATCGTGCTGGCTTCGTCATTGAGCCTGACAGCGACCGCTTACGGTGGGGCGCCGTCGCCAAACGGCGTGATGGTTGAAAAAATGCCGTTGCCGGAAGCACATGGGTTAATGGAGGCGTCATCTCAGTATCTGATCCGCTACACGTCGATTAGTGGCGTCGATGGCAAAACTCACCGCGAGGATACCGGCGCGGTCTTCCTGCCCAAAGGTCCGGCCCCGCAGGGTGGCTGGCCGGTCGTGGTCTGGACACACGGCACGATTGGCGTAGCGAATCACTGCGCACCTTCGCTCAATCCCCGCTCCGATCGGGATAAGCAGTACCTGAATACCTGGCTCTCGCTGGGATTTGCGGTTGTGGCACCGGACTATGCCGGGCTGGGTTCGTCGGGATTGCATCATTACCTGAACGCCAGAAGCGAAGCCTGGAGCGTGCTGGACAGTATCAGCGCTTCGCTGAAAAGTTTCCCTCTCAGCAATAAAATCATCATCGTTGGTCAGTCGCAGGGCGCACACGCGGCCTTTGCCGCCTCCGGCTATCAACCCAGCTATGCACCGGCGCTGCACGTCATGGGGACCGTACTGACCGGTACGCCATATATTAATGCTGATACTTCGGTCAGCGATATTTTCAGCGCCAGCCAATCCGCAGCAGAGGGCGGCGATCCCAAAATCCCTTACGCCTATTACATCTTTCTCTCCGCTGCCGACAGCAATAAATCTCTGAAGGCGGCGGATTACTTCCAGAAAGATGCGGTTGCCGATGTCGCGCTGGCAAAAAATCTCTGTATCACCGCGCTGACGCAGCACGTGATGGACAATAAGCTCAACGATAAAAATACCTTCCTGCCCAATTTCCAGGATCTGCTGAACACGCAGCTTGATTCTCTGCGTTATAACACGCTGAAAATCAATCATCCGGTGTTTATTGGTATCGGTCTGCAGGATGTTAATGTGCCGACCGCAATGCAGCAGCGATTTGCCCGGGATGTAAAAGCGGCAGGCACTCCGGTTGATGTACATGAGTATGCCGGGATGAACCATAGCGAAACGGTGAACGTTTCCCTGCGCGATTCGGTGCCGTTTGTGTTTCAGATCCTCTCAGAAAAGCCGTAATTGCAGGCGGGCTGTCGTTCAGCCCGCGCATTCGCATTTAGTCAGACTTATCCACCATTCCAGTACGTCTTTCAGGGCGTTGTAATCGCAAAAAGAATGACGGCACCCAGGACATTGGTTTTTTTAGACACGAAGATGACTTTATCTGACGAATAGTGACCTTCCGGGGCGCATATTTTGATATTTCGTCCCAGGTCGGGATCGTCAACTTCTGCCCCGGCGCAGGATTTATGACCGCCCGGAGAATAGGTATAGCTGGCGGCGTAGGCGGAAGTTTCGCCGGAAAGATAATAAGTCAGAGTGATGAGTGGAATAACGGTAAGTGTCATCAGAACGACAAATGCTCCGAATAAGAGCTTAAGGTAATCAATGCGCTTTTCGCTCCTGATTATCCCGGTGTGAATGGCGTAAAGTGTGAAGCCGACTGATAACCCCAGCATTATAAGGGTGAAATTCTTGCTGGTTTCGTCATTGAGAAAGGTTACGGTATAAATCTCGCTGCGCCAGACGATAAAGCCGAAAACAATCAGCAGAAATGTGATAGTGATAGTGAACAGGTAAAAAAAGGAATATTGTTTCATTGGCTCCCATACCGGCTTTTTTAACGTCCTCATTGTCCGAATCATACCATCAAGCCTTCATTTTTTGACACCCGGGTTATTCGAACGGGGTAAAGGATTAAACCCTTTTGCCCGATCCGGGCACAAGGTGCTGCTGAGGGGAATTCCGATTTATCCCGGGACCTCGCACAACTGGAAATGTACAGACCTGGTTTGTCATCGATCGCTGCTTTCGGCTGCTGCATCTAGTCGCTGATATGCTGTCTCAGGCTTTTCACTGAATTGACAGCACATCAACATGAGATGAGGTTGGATATCGGAAAATATTGTACGCTAAATCTGCTTATTTTTTACGGGTTGCCACTTCTAAGCTCTATTTAATCCAATTCTCTTTAAGCTTTCTTGTAGTATTTTTACTATGGCCTCGCTATCTGGCAAAGAAGGGTGTCCGACAACTCTTTGTAATGCCGGGTCATAGTTTTCATGCCATATTGGGTCAATCACTTCATACCCGTCAGCTCGGATCTGATCAATGTTACGTGCCACGGCAGGCTTTTTCCACATCACTGCCCCCATAACCGGGAAGAATAGCACCGGGAAATCGGCAGCAAGTATTACGGTGGTCAGACGATTCGGAGCACTGCCCTGGGCGACGGCGGCAAGTGTGTTGGCGGTGGCGGGAAGTACCGCCATAATATCGTGGTCGTTGACGATTTTAGAGGGTTTATCCGTTGGCCAGTCTGCTGGACGGTCACCGGATATGATACGGTCACAAAATAGCCTGAACGTCTCCGCCGGAATAAAAGAGCCCGCTTGTGGTGTCATCATGACCGTTAACTGGCAATCGATGTGGCTTTTAATCGCTTTGAGACAGGCAGGTAACAACGTAATATCGACTGACCCCGTCGCACCAATCAAAATACGTTTTTTCTCACTCATCGGGATTCTCCATAGCTTGTAAGGCAGGTTAAAAGGGCCTGCGGAAAGTCCTTAAGGCCCTCTGTCGTTGGTGGTCAGCTTTTTTACAGCGTGCCGGGAGGGGCTTCGCCCCATCCCCATTTTTTTATGGTTTCGCGTTTTGGTCGTGCTGCTTTCGGCTGAGAGTTTGCCTGAGCGCGGCGCGAGCCAAATTCGATGTAGCCTGCAAAGGCTGAACGGAACTCCGGGTCTGAGGGCAGGTTGACTTCATCGGCGCTTTCCATCATCAGACTTACCCAGCGTTGGCGCTGATCGGGTTGAATACTTCTGCCTCGATGCTTCGACACCATGCCTTTGAATCCCCCGCGTTCTGCAGTGTAACGCGCTTCTCCTCCTAACACTTCTTCCAGCCAAATCGCCACATGTTCAGGATGATCAGCGCTCATATGTGCAAACATAGGCGCCAGCAGCTCATCTTTTTCAACTTTGGCATAGAAAGTCTGCATCAGTTTTAACAGGACCTCCCTGCCACCCATCCATTCAAACAGGGTTGGCGTTTCCGCCGTAACTCGTACCTCTTCATGGACAACTTTTGCTTCGGACATGGTAACTCCATCAGAAAAAAGAGAGGATAATTCGCTGGCTGAACGGGATTAGCCTAATTCAAGTGAGGCTAACGCTTTAATAAGACCGGGTTCAGACTGCGGTGGTGTTCCCCGGTACATGCGATGGGTGTGAAACAGCACCTGTAACCCCAAGTCCTGGCAGAGCTGCACCATCTCTTCAGCGTAATCAGGGACGTCGAGCGTCACGCAACCCGTCGGCGGTATCACGGAAAGCGCTGCGGCCACTAAGCCGGTCATCACTTCGGGATTCGCGGCGTGCAGTGGACCGATGCGGTAACCGGCATCGGACTGACGTATCCCGATCATGCCATTGATTCCCCGATCATCCTGCGACCAGAACCCCCAGCGGCCGGCGCCACTAAACCAGTTGGAGAGCAGCTGTGAGCGGGAGTATCCGACGATGGTACTGTCCCATTCGATCAGTTGGGTCAGCATCCCCGCATCGACGGGAAAATACACCGTTTCAGATTTGGGACGTAGCTGAGGATGGCCGCTGATACGCAGCGTACGATAATGGGTGACAAAGCCTGAACGCTGGTAATTATTGACCTGCTCAGGCATACCATCCAGACCAATACAGCGTTCACCAGCATGCTTTATTGCGGCCTGCCACAATTGCAGGCCCAGTCCTTTTCCACGCCATGCAGGGTCAACGAGATAATGGCCCAGGTGGGCGTAGTGCGAATCAAAGTTCGCTACCGAAATAGCTGCGACGGCCTGATGCTCAAAGTCACCAAGGAAAAAACCCTTTGGATCTACCGCGAAGAAATGGCGGGCATCATCTTTGCCTAAATCCCACTGTTCGTCCTGTGCCCACTTTTGAGCACGGGTCCAGTCGAGCGGAGTCGCATGATGGATTACCAGTGGCGATGCAAGTGTGGTCATATGCTTCATCCTTAATAGTAAAGGCGGGACTTAAAGCCCCATTGATTTACTGATAAATTCTTTCAGTACTTCACTGGTGCCACCGTATATGGTCTGTACCCGGCTGTTAGTCCAGCATCGCCCAATCAGTGAGTCACTTAAATATCCCGATCCACCGTGGAGTTGCAGGCAGCGATCTGCCACCTTGACTTGTAACTCGGTGGTCCATAATTTAATTCTGGCGGCATCTACCACGTTCAGGGTTTTGTGATTGAATTTGTTGATAGCATCGTTGAGGTACAAACGGGCAATTTTGACCTCTGAATCCAGTTCAGCCAGTACAAAGCGGTTATGCTGAAATGACCCCACCGTCTGGCCGAACGCCTTGCGCTTTTTCACCCATTCGAGTGTGGTTGCCATCATCAGCTCCGCTGTTGCAACCGCCACGCATGAAATACTCAGACGCTCACGCGGCATGCCGCCCATAAAGTAGAGATTGCCCAGACCTTCCCGGCCAATAAGATTTTCAGCGGGCACCAGGCACTCATTGAAGAACAGATCTGCGGTATCACTGGCACGCCAGCCAATTTTTTTTAGCGCTTCACTACGTGTGAATCCAGGCATGTCCCGCTCAACGATCAGCAGACTCATTCCCTGTCCGCGCTGGGCTTCGGATGTTTTCACCGCAGTCAAAATAAGATCTGCATTGATACCGTTAGTGATAAAGCGTTTGTTGCCATTGACCCGATAGTGCGTCCCTTCATTAACCGCAGTGGTTTCCAGTTCTGCGGAGTTGGACCCGCCGTTCGCCTCTGTGACGGCAATTGCCGCAATAAGCTCCCCACGACATAAACCGGGTAGCCAGCGCTGCTGTTGTTCTGCCGTGCCGTGCGTGGCGATATAGCTGGCGATAACGTCATTGTGGGAGATTACAACCGGAGCGGTCATTTGCGCCTGGATCAACTCCTCTGTTAGTACACTTGCATAGTGATAGTCCGGTTTGCCGCCGCCGCCCAGGGCAGTGTCCACACCGATCCCCAGCAGTCCAGCCTCT
Organism: uncultured Erwinia sp.; assembly: GCA_913775305.1. Lineage (GTDB taxonomy): Bacteria > Pseudomonadota > Gammaproteobacteria > Enterobacterales > Enterobacteriaceae > Erwinia. The sequence continues at coordinate 38,031 of CAJYIY010000085.1, forward strand.
CCGGCATGACGCCAGAACTCACGGGATATCAACCCGGAAGTTTCCCATTGCGAAATATAAGGTGTGGCTTCACGCGCCAGGAAATCACGGCACTGCTGTCGAAATAGGGCTAATTGATATTCTTCCATCTTTATTTCCTGAGATACGTTTAAACCACGGATATCTGCGTGCTGGCACCCTGGCGCACCAGCAGTGAACGGACCAGATCGAGATTCTGGTAGATAGCAAAATGATCGCCACTAATCTCTACCTGCTCACACTGTGCATACGTGTGATTTTCCCAGGCTTTAAGCATATGGGGCGTAACATGCTCATCGTTATCGGCGGCGATCAGCAAAAGCGGCTGAGCCACCTGCAGATCAGTCCAGGCGAGGAACTGATGGCGCAGGATGTAATCTGTACGCAGCTGCGTCACAAGGCGGCGGGCAAATGCTGGCTCGTTGAGAATGCTCTCGGGCGTACCGTTATCGCTGCGTACTTTCTCCAGGATCTTTTCATCATGCCACTGGTGACGGGTATCTTCAGGCTGCACTGAAGGGGCGACGGAGGCCGAAATTACGGAAAACTGCGGCTGCATCTGGTAATTTTCCGCCAGTTTTTGCGTAACGATGGCGCTCAGAACGCCACCAAAACTGTGACCGAATGTGGCCCAGTCTTGAATTCCCTGCGCACGCTTAAGGATAAAGTCGCTGGCGATATCCTCTGCCAGCCGGTCTGCCAGCAGGTTTAAATCTTCGATCCCATTTTCCCGACTGAGCTGTCCGCGACCGGGAATGCTGACGGGCTGGAAGCGCAGATCGGGATCATTGCGCAGCTGGCTCAGCCAGGGTGTGTATACGCTGGAGGAAGCCCCGGCATGGGGAAACGCGTAGATCACACGATGAGGTTGCTGAATCATAATGGCCTCTGGTTAAACAGCGACGCGGCGATACGTTCGGCCAGCATCACGGTGGTCAGATTGGTCGGAGAGGAGGGGATTTGCGGAAACAATGCGGCATCCGCTACCGTCAACTGGCTGACGCCGTGGACACGCCCCTGCTGATCGGCTGCGGTGCTGGCATCATCTTCACTGCCCATGCGCACGGTGCCGCATGCATGCCAGCCCGGGGAAAGTAAATTTTGAATCGCATTGTGGATAACCCGGTCGTTGTCAATCATCGTCTCCGACCAGAAGTGGATGCCGCGTAAGTATTTCGCCACTTCCGGTTTATGGATTAAATGCCAGATTTGACGAACTCCTCCAGCAAGCCTGGCAATATCGCGCGGCTGGCTGGCGAGGGGCAGATCGATTTCAGGCAATTTCCGGGAATCACGGTGGGTTATAAATACCCGGCCACGGCTCTCCGGCCGCATAAGCATCACCGATGCCCCCACCAGATAGGGGCAGTCGGTACGGTTATGGAATCCCGGCACGGTATGACTGGCAACGTTATTCATCAGCCCCAGTTGGACATCAACCTGCTGGTCAACGCCGCTGCTCAGCCGGGCGGCCGTCTGCCGCCAGGGTGTTGCAGTCAGGTTGTTATCCATTTCAGGCAGTGCCCAGAGAACTATTGAAGCGTGATCGGAAAGATTATTTCCCACTGCAGGCAGATCGACCTGTACCGGAATATCCAGCTGTTGCAGGTGACGAGCATCACCAATACCGGAACGCTGAAGAATGGCCGCGCTGCCGATGGCTCCAGCGCACAGCACCACATGCCCGGCGTACCAGCTGCAATATTTTCCCTGCTGGAGTACTTCAACACCGATGGCGGAAGAGCCGCTAAACAATACCCGTTCTACTGTCGCATCGGTGATAACAGAGAGATTTTCCCGATGACGAACCGGCGCGAGATAGCTACGATACAGATCGCAGCGTTCTGCCCCTGCGATCACATTTGCCGGAACAGCACCGACAGCCTCTCCTTCCCCGGTATTGAGATCGTCGGTTAGTGGAATCCCCTGTTTCTGGCAGGCATCGGCAAATCCCTGCTCCAGCGGCAGCACCTCGCGCGGACGCAATAGTCTCAATGGTCCGTCACTTCCGTGCTCACGACGTTGGCCATGGTCAACATCATTTTCCAACCGATTAAACCACGGCAGTACCTGGTCCCAGTTCCAGTCGGTGCAGCCTAGCTCAACCCAACGCTGGAAATCGGAAGGAAAAGGACGCAGCGCCACTGCACCATTGACCGCCGAAGATCCTCCCATAACTTTGCCCAGACGATAAGAAAAAGGTTTACGGCGGCTAACGGCAGCAGGCATCTGCTGCGGAGTTAATTGCCCTTCATAGCGTGAAGGACCGTGTACATTCACCTGGTAATGCCAGTTGTACTCATCAAGCACCAGACGTGAAGCATCACGCAGGGGGCTGTGCGGCATATGAGCATCGGAGTCACACCCGGCTTCGATGAGCAGCACCGAGTATTTACCCTCTTCCGAAAGACGGGAAGCCATCACGCTGCCCGCAGAACCGCCACCCACAACAATAAAGTCAACCGCATGTGGTACGGTTGTGCTGTTTAACTGACCCATGCTTATGCCTCCAGATCCCGACCGCCCAGCTGGGAGATGATTCGGGCAAAATCACGGATGCTGGCATTCATAAACAGGCCTTCGATCATCTCCTGTTCACTCCCTGCGTTGACGCAGAAGTTTTCACGCACCGCGTTCAAAAGTCCCACCGCATGAAGCGAGTCACCACCGATGTCGAAGAAGCCGTCATTGACACTGAAGTCACTGTGTTTAAGTTGGTTCGACCAAATGCTAAACAGACGTGACTCCAGCTCATCGACAGGTTTATTTTGCGCTTCAGTTTCTGCGGCGAACCACGGGAATGGCAGCGATTTGCGGTCAATTTTGCCATTGGGGGTCAGCGGCATTTGCACCATCAGTTGCAGCCAGGTAGGGACCATGTAAGAAGGCAGCTGTGAACGAGCAAGATCACGCAACTCTGCCTCCAGAACCAACGGCTGATCAGGGGCAACACCGCCAGAGACGACCACCCATGCTGCCAGTTGCTTCTGACCTGTTTTCGGGTGAACTACCGCATCAGTAACCACATGACTGACGCGTTCATGTTTGAGCAGACAAGCTTCAATTTCGCCCGGTTCAATACGGTAACCGTTCACTTTAAGCTGGTTATCCTCACGTCCAAGGATCTCGATCAGTCCGTCATCGATGTAACGCCCCAGGTCACCGGTTTTATACAGCCGTTCTCCGCTGACAGGATGGTGAATAAAACGCTGAGCGCTTTTCTCCTTATCACCCAGATAGCCAAGTGCCACTCCGCTGCCTGCAATATACAGCTCTCCTGTGACCCAGCGCGGGCAACACTCCATCCACTCATTCAGAACAAGGAAGCGCTGATTAGCCAGCGGTTTGCCATAGGGAATGCTTTTCCAGCGGCTATCGACTTCACCAATGGGGTATATAATCGACCAGACCGAGCCCTCTGTGGCACCGCCCAGACTGACAACCTGAATACCGTCGACCGCGGCTTTGATCTGCCCGGGCAAATCGACCGGGATCCAGTCTCCGCTCATCAGCACCAGGCGCAACGAAGAACCCAGGCTATCACCCGTTCGTTCGACCAGCGCTTTAACAGGAGCAGGAACGCTGTTCCACAGTGTCACCTTATGTTGGACAATCTGTTCAGCCCAGCTTTTTGGTTCATTCGGCTGTAGGGGATCGTGAAACACCAAGCTGCCACCGGCTCCCAGCACGCCAAAATAGTCATATACAGATAGGTCAAAGCCGGCAGGTGCTATCGAGAATACCCGATCGGTTTCTGTCACATTAAAACGACGATTAATATCCAGCAGAGTATTCGCTGCATTGCGATGGGTAATCATTACCCCTTTAGGTTCGCCGGTTGATCCGGAAGTAAAAATGACATAAGCCAAATCATCAAGTTGCTGAACGGCGTGCGGTGGGGCAACGCTCACAGTTTTATTCTCTGCCGGCTGTACATTCAGGGTTAAGCAGGTCTGCCAGTCGGTGTTCAGGTCATCGGTTATCAGTGCTCGTGCCTGACAGCGTTCCATCAGCCGCTGTTTGCGGGCCTCCGGCAGCGCAGGGTCGATGGAAACGTAAGCGGCTCCGGTCAACAGGACGGCAACGATCGCGGAAATCATTTCTGGGCTTTGGGGTAATGAGACTGCGACAATCTCGCCTGGTTGCAGCTGAATCATCGACCTCAATCGCGCGGCAGTTGCCTGCGCCATGGCGGCGACTTCTGCAAAACTGACCTGCCGATCGCCTTGTACGATGGCCGTTTTATCTGGCCAGCGCTGTGCTGCATTTAGCACCATCATGTGTAACAGCTGAGGCTGTAAATCAAATGCAGTATCATTTGCCGCGTTCCGCTGCTGTGCGTCCAACTGCGGAAGGGGAATCAGTGAGTGCCGGCTGTGCCAGACTTCGATATCCTGTGCACAACGTTGCAGCAGGTTGAAGGTGGCTTCCTGCATCGCTTCTATCATCCCATCAGGGAACAGCCCCTCAACTACATTCCAGTTCATGACCAGATCGCCATTAATACGTAACAGCTGATTTTCCAGCCATACGCCTGCTGTTTGAGTACAGGTATACATCTGGCGGGCGGTGCCTTCCCAATTGTAATCGCTTGAAATATCTCGCAGTTCCGCATTTAGGGTGTTACTGAATACAATCGGCATGGAGACGGCTCTGCCTGTCCCGCTCATTCGCGTCAGTTCGCGCAGTGCCTGCACCCCGCTATATGACGAGTGCCAGCGGTTAAGGATCAGCTCTGACTGAAGGGCAATGAACCTATCGGCCAGTATTTCACTGGATTGCTCATTAACATTTAGCAGGCCCGATTGCAGGTAATTTCCTACGCTGTTCTCACATTCGGGGGAGTGGCAACGTCGGCCATGATGGGTGATCATAACGGTGAAATTCGCTTTCTGTGACCACTGACGCAGCGCCTGAATCCAGCATCCCAGGAACAGAGTTTCCAGTGTGATCCCCTGCGCAAAACAGCGTTCACGCAGTCGGTTGACCAGCTCAACAGGGATTGTGCGCGAGAAAGCATAAAATCTCGGATTCTTAATCAGCTCCGGGGATTGCTTCAGCGGTAATTCCGGGGCCGGGAAGACATGCTGGAGTTTGTTTTTCCACCATGCCTTATCGCGCAGTCCTTGAGCACTCAGGCTCAGCTGCTTTTCAGCCAGAATATAATCAGCAAATCTAAATCCGGGAGCCTTTTTATTATTGTCTTCGTTTTGATAAAACTCCCACCAGTCCCTCATCATAATTTTCACGCTGTGCAGATCCAGGAACAGCAGCTCAAAAGCCAGATGCAGACGAAGGCGATCCTTATCCAACTGAGTTGCCCGAATATTAAACGGGTAACCCTGCTCAATAGAGCGCAACTCACTGGTCATGTCCTTTCTTAACCTGGCGATAAACGCCTGCTGTCCGGATTCATCTTCATGGCGTAGATCGCTCAATGTAATGGAATATGACGTGTTTGAGTTGTTAACACACTGCCTTCCTCCATCAATGAGCTGCGCATTAAGCATGGGGTGGCAGGTTAACGTTTTATTCAAAGAAGTATTAAGTTTCTGCAGGTCAACTTTATATAAATCCATTTCGAAGTAGTATTGTGTGGCGATACCGCCCAGAGTTATACCTGCATTCCTTCCCATCAGACTGGCATATTGCATATCAGTTAAAGGAAATGACTCAGCGTGGTCTGCCTTATTCTCTGGTTTCAGGTGGCTCTCTTCGACAGGGAATTTACCATTTAGCATATCGCGAATTTTACTTGCATGAAGCGCAACATCTTTTGAGTTGTAATTTATTTCCCTATCTTTTTTCGGGACAGTCATTCTGAGGCCAATCTTATCTACAGCATCCAGGAAAATTTGCATAGCCGACTCCTGTGAATAGCTTTTTACAGCTTTCATTAATTAAATATGAGTGTTTAACGACTGGGATTTGCCCATTTAAGCGGCTGTTCATGCGCTAATGTTGAGCGCGCACAAAACACTTTCCCCAACGGAAAAATGCCAAAATTAATTACTTTTTCTTATTGATGGTGCAAAATGAAAGTTAAGTGGATACATCTTTAGCCTGACCGCTAGGATTGTAACGTTATGATTTTTATGGTTTGTTGTCGGTATCACACCAATTAATGATACTTAACAAACTCATTGAATGATTGAAACTTACATCAACACATAAGCACAAGTCAACCATTGTGTTGTCAAAAAGTTCTAAATAATAAAATTTTAATATTATGACCAGAATGTCACATTCTCTCATTTGCCGCCGCACCTGGTTTTCTGCTGTTCTTTCCGTCAAATTACAGGATTCTATACGTCGTTAATTTTCTAATTAAATTAATGACTTCTCTAATATGTTATTTTTATAAACACGCATGAAAGATAAGTATTAAGACAACCATGTTGACAACGGTCATGCAGGCCTTCAATATTCAATAATTAAATTGAATGTTTGATTATAAGGAGTGCTCATGAATCAACCTGTCGTTGTCAAAAGTCAGGAAACGAATGGACTTGTTTCTCCCACTATGTCTTCTGGCGAAGTGCATTATGGGGTAAGTAGATCGATGATTTTTTCAGTACTGGCCACCATTCAGGCCATGCTGATCTTTACTATCGTGATGATCGGCGTGCCGTTACCAGTAATAGGTAAAGAGTTCTCCCTGGTTCAGGCACAGCTGGTGCTGGTTAGCGCAGCGTATGGCCTGACCTTCAGCGGCCTTCTGTTGTTTGGCGGACGCCTGACCGACCGCTACAGTGGCAGAACACTTTTTACATGGGGAATAGTGATTTTTGGCCTGGCTTCGGTCGCTGGGTTTATGGCACCGGATTACTGGACGCTGGTCGCTATCCGCCTGGCGCAAGGTATTGGCGCTGCCTGTGTCGCACCCGCGCTTATGGCACTGCTGCGGCAACTTTACGCTGCCCCTGAGGATTTCCAGCGAGCCATGGCAACATGGGGTGGTGTTTCTGTATTGGGCGGCGCGGTGGGCTTTCTCTCATCCGGTATCGTTACCAGCTGGTTTTCATGGCGCTGGATGTTTTCGATACCGGTACTGATCGCCTTCCTGGGGCTGTTGCTGGTACGCTGGATGATGCCTCCGCTTCAGCACAACATCTCGCATGTGAAGGGGCTTGATCGGCGCGGGGCCCTGCTGGCGACGCTGGGTATTGTTTTCGGCAGCTACGGGTTAATTATGAGCGGTGAACACCCCTGGATCTCAGTGCATGTTTTAGTTCCGTTTATTACTGGAGTTGTGCTGATTGCTATTTTCAGTAAAGTGGAAAAATGCGTTGTCTCTCCGCTGTTGCCACCAGGCTTTATTCACCAGCCCACCCGTATGATGGGCCTGGTCGGTATCCTGCTGGCTGCAGCAGGTATGGGGCTGATAACCTTGCTGCTTTCGCTCTACCTGCAACAGTTCCGCGGCTGGTCCTCCTTCTCCACTTCTATGGCATTTGTTCCCTATACGTTGGGATTGCTCGTGATGAATCGCGCGGCAGGCCCACTGGTTATGCGCTTTGGAGCGCTGAAGGTGCTGATAGCCGGCCTTTTAATCGGTGCTTTGGGACTGGTATTACTTTCTCAGTTAACGATAGAGACAGACTACAGCTTCGGTTTGCTACCAGGGTTGTTTATACTTCCGGCTGGGGCATCCCTTGTTTTTTCTGCCAGTGCAGTCCTGTCTACAGCTAATGTCCCGCTGCATCAGGCCGGCCTGGCGGGGGGAGTAATGAATACCGCAATGGAACTGGGACCAACGCTTGGACTGGCCGTATTGATGTCAATTGCGGCCGGCAGGGCAGAGTTGATTAATGGTTATGCCTGGGCGTTTGGCAGCGCGGCCGTGTTCTACATGCTGGCCGCTGTGATGGCGTACATCTTCAGAAAACGTATTCAATAACAAGGCTCGCAGTGCAGGGAAACCGCCTGCACTGCCACTTTGCCGGGAACAATACCAGAAGGTTAGCGATCAACATGCAGTCCGGCTGCCTGCCACTCGGGAAAACCTTCATTTAAACGGCGCGCGAGGAAGCCTTTCTCCTGCAAAGCTCTCACCGCATTAGAAGAAAGGACGCAGAAAGGGCCGCGACAGTAGGCCACCACCACCTGGTCCTGACTCAGTTCAGACAGGCGTTCATCGAGTTGCTCTGCAGGAATATTGATTGCACCTGGCAAATGTCCCGCCAGGTACTCATCCTGCGGACGTACATCCAGCAGAGTGACGTCTCCTGCCTGTAAGCGTTCCAGCAGCTCTTCACGTGAAATCGACTCCAGACTTTCACGCTGATTCAGGCTGTCAGCCACCATCGCCTGAATTTCATGATGCTGGTGTTCAACATAGTGTCGAATGGCACTCAGTAACCCGGCGACCGGACCACTGCCCAGACCATAATAAACGTGTTTTCCCTCACGTCGAGCCTGAACAAATCCCGCGCGTTTCAGATGTTGCAAATGCTGGGAGGCATTTGCGACTGAAAGGCTGGCCAGTTCTGCCAGGCGTTCTACTGAATTTTCACCCTGGGTAATATGTTGCAATAGTAATAATCGATGACTGTTACTGAGCGAACGGGCGACATCTGCCCATTGTGTATATAACTGACGTTGCGTTTCATCATTGCGGATTGACATAGTGTTTTCATTGTCCCATCATTCAATATAATAATTGAATGCAATTATATCAAAGTTGACCGGCATGAACGAGTGCTCAATTCCTGTTCTTTCAGGCGTGCCTTTTTTTCAATTTTAACCAGCACTGAAAATTGATTGCTGGATGACCGACACGGAGTTCAAGATGGATTTTTTCTGGCAGGCTGTAGCAGTAGGTATCGGAGGGACAGTAATTATGGACCTCTGGGCGTATATACAAAAGAAATTTCTAAATATTCCTTCGCTGAACTATGCCTTAGTTGGCCGCTGGCTCTTACTGATGCGCAAAGGCAAATTCTTTCATAGCACTATAATCCAGGCTCCTGAACAATCGGGAGAAAAAACAATAGGTTGGATGGTGCACTACCTTATCGGTATCATTTTTTCCGTGCTGTTAATCCTTCTTGAAGGTAGTAGCTGGTTGCAAGATCCAACGTTATGGCCAGCGCTCCTGATCGGTATAGTGAGTGTAGTCGCTCCCTTTCTGCTGATGCAACCCTGTTTCGGTTTTGGTATAGCGGCTGCGAAAACGCCCGCTCCGTGGGTTGCCCGGAAGCGCAGCCTGGTCGCACATACTTCTTTTGGAATTGGACTTTGGTTAAGTGCACTGCTGCTGGCATTCTCGTGATATTTCTTTGATGTTAAAGAGCATGATCGGACATGCAATTAATTGAGGCGCCATAAAAATTGATTCTCACAGCCGATGATCATGTGGTTAAAACAGGTTCACCATCCCGGTAGCCCGGTAGCCCGGTAGCCCGGTAGCCAGGTAGCCAGGTAGCCCAGCCCACCGTTAACCCCTTGTATTGGCGTGGACTGAATACGGGATAACGGTGAGCTGTATCTGGCGGGGGACTGGTTGATGCAATGCGGCCTGATCAGGCAACCGCTGGCGATCAGCGTGATGCCCGGCCAGGTGGTTGTTCAGGTTCAGCAGGACAATACATTAGCGTAACAATACCTAAAAATAGCCGGAAAGACCCATAGAGGAACTTTTCGGCTTTATTTTTGAATGAACATTTCATCGACATTTTGTTCGAATCTGATTTGTTCATCACACCCATTATAAATATGCTCGGTCTGATGAGGCAGGATGTATCGAGTTAAACAAAATAGCTGAAAAAATCAATAATTTCCAGGTTTTAAAAAATATCCAGTTACAATAAAAACGTTCTTCATATGAGAAAGGGAAATGTTTATTTTTAGCGGTAATTATTTAATTTTGTTGATGGAGAACAACTTAAACCCAGCGGATCGATCCAACTTAATGGGTTTGGTGCGTACTGATATAAATTGATTCCGCCGTTTAGCCCCACCGGGTCCGGCGTGATAAACCGTCCCACTTCCGGCGCATAGTACCGGAAGGTATTATAGTGCAGCCCCGTCTCTTCATCCAGATATTGTCCGGCATAGCGCAGCCGCTGACGGAATGCCCCCAGCGGCTGGCTGAAGTTGCGCCACATCGCATC
>CAJYIY010000086.1 GCA_913775305.1 uncultured Erwinia sp.
CGGAGCGGCAGTAAAATCAAAATCAGCTAAGGACGTCATACAAACCCCAACAATGGCTTTTTAATTGTGGCTAACCTGACCATCACACAAATCGCGACCAGGGCCACAATGAACGCTGTCCGGCGCACTGGCTGCGTACGCGAACGTCGTCCGAGGGCAATAAAGCCCAGAACAAAACAGATAATAACGCCAAACAGCTTCTCAGTCAGCCCGCTACCCTGCAACGACAACGGGTAAAAGTGGGTAATCGTGACCAGCAGCACACCTGACAGCAGTAACAGTGCGTCATCGATCTGCGTCTGCGGCACGATGCGCTGCCAGCGACGCTGCAGCATGGCAGACTGAGGCGGTAACCCACCGAAGCGGGTCATCAGCATCCGCACGCCAGAGCCTGAGGTCAACAGATGGAAAAATTGTAGCGAATGATACACCGTAGCCATCTTGACTCCCTACTCAGCCTGTTTCTGCCCCACAGTGACGCGATCGTTACCGCCGTAATCCTGACAGGTTTCGACGGAGGTAAAGTTGTTATCGCGCAATATCTGGCGAACGGCCTGCGCCTGCTGCCAGCCGTGTTCCAGCAACAGCCAGCCTCCGGCGAGAAGATGCTCACCGGCAGCGGCGGCAATGATTTTGATGTCGGCCAGCCCGCCATCGCCGGCCACCAGCGCGCTCGCCGGTTCAAAACGCACATCGCCCTGGCTGAGATGGCTGTCTTTGGCATCGATATAGGGTGGATTAGTGACGATCGTTGAAAACGTCTTTCCGGCCAGCGCAGAGAACCAGTCGCTTTGCAGAAAGCACGCATTCACCAGCGACAGCCTGGCGGCATTGTGCCGGGCCAGCCCAACGGCGTCGGCAATACGATCGACGCCGGTGATTTGACAGTCCGGCCGTTCACTGGCTATCGCCAGCGCAATTGCTCCGGTGCCGGTACCGAGGTCCAGCACCGAACAGCTGCCCTGCGGCAAACGCACCAGCGCCTGCTCGACCAGCACTTCGCTGTCCGGGCGCGGGATAAGCGTATGGGGCGAAACGCAAAGAGGAAGCGACCAGAATTCACGCTCACCTGTCAGATAGGCGACCGGTTCACCGGCTGCGCGGCGGGCCAGCAGAGCATCGAGCCGCGCCAGCTGGTCAGCCTGCAGTTCACTGTCGTCGAAGGCGATCAGCCAGCTGCGCGATTTTCCGCTCACCCAGCCCAGCAGGATTTCCGCATCGCGCTTCGGGCTGTCGCTGTCTGCCAGCCGGGAAATGGCCTCACGCAGCCAGACTCGAATCTGCATCAGTCCTGCCCGGCAAGAGCCGCCAGCTGATCGGCCTGATACTCCTGCACGATCGGCTCAATCAGTGAATCCAGTTTGCCCTCCATCGCCTCATCCAGTCGATAGATAGTCAGGTTGATCCGGTGATCGGTGACGCGCCCCTGCGGGAAGTTATAGGTACGGTTACGGTCGGAACGATCGCCGCTGCCCAACAGATTGCGGCGCGTGGAGGACTCTTCCTGCTGGCGGCGGGCCACTTCGGCAGCGCGAATGCGGGAGCCCAGCACGCCAAGCGCTTTGGCCTTGTTTTTATGCTGTGAACGTTCGTCCTGGCACTCCACCACAATACCGGTCGGCAGGTGGGTAATACGAATCGCGGAATCGGTGGTGTTAACGTGCTGTCCCCCCGCCCCGGAAGAACGGAAGGTATCGATTTTCAAATCTGACGGATTGATGTCCGGCAGCTCGGCTTCCGGCAGCTCCGGCATCACCGCCACGGTGCAGGCGGAGGTGTGAATGCGGCCCTGGGATTCGGTTTCCGGTACCCGCTGAACGCGATGACCGCCGGATTCAAACTTAAGGCGACCATAGGCCCCCTCACCCACGACTTTGGCGATCACTTCTTTAAAACCGCCGTGCTCACCTTCGTTGGCGCTCATAATTTCTACTTTCCAGCGCTTTGCCTCAGCATAGCGGCTGTACATACGGAACAGATCGCCAGCAAAAATCGCCGCTTCATCACCACCGGTACCGGCACGAACTTCCAGATAGCAGTTGCGTTCATCATCAGGATCTTTCGGCAGCAGCAGCACCTGTAGCTGCTGCTCCAGCTGCTCGCTGGTTTCGCGGGCTTCTTTTAATTCTTCCTGCGCCATATCGCGCATTTCCGCATCGTCGAGCATCATCCCGGCGGTTTCGATATCTTCCTGGACCTGCTGCCACCGACGGAAGCACTGGCTGACATCGGTCAGCTGGGCGTACTCGCGCGACAGCGCACGGAAACGTTCCTGATCGGCAATCACACCGGCATCACCCAGCATCGCCTCGACTTCTTCGTGACGTTCCTGTAATGCTTCCAGTTTGGCAACAATAGAAGGCTTCATTCGTGTTGTTTTACCTTGTTAATAGAGGCTTGAAACGCTATTCCAGCCCGAGGCTGTCGCGTAAAATTTGCAGACGTTCGCCATCGCCATCGCGTGCGGCCTGCTGAAGAGATTTGGTTGGGGCATGGATCAGACGGTTGGTCAGCTTGTGCGCGAGGTCGCGGATCACGGCTTCGGCATCACCGCCGTTTTGCAGCGCGGCCAGCGCGCGCGCCTCAAGCTCACGGCGAACCTGGTCGGCCTGAGAACGGTATTCGCGGATGGTCTCCACCGCGCCCTGCGCCCGCAGCCAGGACATAAACTCGCTACTTTCCTGCACCACGATCGTTTCGGCCTGTACCGCCGCCGCTTTACGCTGCGCGAGGTTGCTTTCGATGATCGCCTGCAGATCGTCAACGCTGTAGAGATAAGCGTTAGGCAGTTTACCGACCTCCGGCTCAACGTCGCGCGGAACGGCAATGTCCACCAGCAGCATCGGCTGATTGCGGCGCTGCTTCAGCGCCCGCTCAACCATCCCTTTGCCGATAATCGGCAGCGGGCTGGCGGTAGAGCTGATAATGATATCGGCTTCGGCCAGGCGCGAATCAATTTCCGACAGGCTAATCACTTCCGCGCCAACCTCATCGGCCAGCACCTGAGCGCGTTCGCGGGTACGGTTGGCAATCATCAATTTGCTGACTTTGTGTTCACGCAGATGGCGGGCGGCCAGTTCAATCGTCTCGCCTGCGCCAACCAGCAGTACGGACACCGCGGAGAGCGATTCAAAAATCTGACGCGCCAGGCTACAGGCCGCGAACGCCACCGAGACGGCGCTGGCACCGATTTCGGTTTCAGTGCGCACCCGTTTGGCAACCGAGAAGGATTTCTGGAACATGCGCTCCAGCTCGCTGGAAAGAGAGTGTCCGCGCTGTGAGTCAGCAAAGGCTTTCTTTACCTGCCCGAGGATTTGCGGTTCACCGAGCACCAGCGAATCCAGACCGCTGGCAACGCGCATCAGATGGCTGACCGCGCCATCGTCATGGTGCCAGTAAAGGCTTTTTTGCAGATCGTCAGGGCTTAGCTGATGGTAATCGCACAGCCATTTGGTCAGCTGCTCTTGTAAATTCTCCTGCTGTTCTACACTGAGATAGATTTCCGTGCGATTGCAGGTGGAAAGCACCACGCCACCCTGCACCAACGGCTGCGCCAGCAGGCTGTTTAAGGCCTGATCGAGCGTATCCGGCGCGAACGTCACACGTTCACGCAGCGCAACGGGAGCGGTTTTGTGATTAATGCCAAGAGCCAATAACGTCATGGTGCCAGATTGGGTATATCCCACAGTTGATAGGGTTTTCTGATGCGCATTCTACAAGATGCGCGGGATCAATAAAAGTCATGCGTGGCCTATCCCTGCAACAAGATTTATCTGTTATCGCGCAAATATGACAACTTGAGCGTTGACGCCGCCCGGCAAGGTGGTTAGCGTGAATGGTTGATTGCGGCAAGTATGCCCGAATTACGTCCGAGGAGTTGACCTGATAATGTTATTGTCGAATCGCCGCCTGATGCGGCTTATTCCCCTCGCCAGCGTGCTGCTGGCAGCCTGTAGCATCCCCCCGAAACCACAGGCTCCCGGCCAGAGTCCCACCTCACCGCAGTGGCGCGACCACCAGCAGGCGGTGGAAAAGATAACTCAGTATCAAACTCGCGGCGCCTTTGCTTTCCTTTCCGATCAGCAAAAAGTCTATGCCCGCTTTAACTGGCAGCAGACGGCACCGGACCGTTACCGCCTGCTGCTCACCAACCCGCTGGGCAGTACCGAGTTGCAGCTCGATCAGCAGGGTCAGGTGGCTCAAATCGTGGATAACAAAGGCAAACGCTATGTCAGCCGCGACGCTGCACAGATGATCTCGCAGCTGACCGGCATGACGATCCCTCTGGATAACCTGCGCCAGTGGATCCTGGGCCTGCCCGGCGATGCCACCGACTACTCACTGGATGACCAGTATCGCCTGCGCGAACTGAACTACAGTCAGGACGGCAGAACATGGCACGTCACCTATCAGGGTTATGACAGTCAGCAGAACCCGACACTGCCATCGAACCTGGAACTGCAGGAAGGCAGCCAGCGCATTAAGCTGAAAATGGATAGCTGGACCGTTAAATGATCGAACAGTGGCCGGCACCGGCAAAACTTAATCTGTTTCTTTACATCACCGGCCGTCGCGAAGACGGCTACCACAATCTGCAAACGCTGTTCCAGTTTCTGGACTACGGCGACACGCTGACGATTACCGCTGACAGCAGCGGCGAGCTCACCCTGTTAACCCCGGTTGACGGGGTGCCGGACGAGCAAAATCTGATTGTCCGCGCCGCCCAGCTGCTGCGCGAGAAGGCATCAGCGCGCGGAACCCTGCCGGCGAACGCCGGAGCCCGGCTGGCGGTTGAGAAGCGCCTGCCGATGGGCGGCGGGCTGGGTGGCGGTTCCTCAAATGCGGCAACGGTACTGGTGGCACTGAATCACCAGTGGCAAACCGGGTTCAGCTTTGACGAACTGGCGGAACTGGGTTTGAGTCTCGGTGCCGATGTGCCGGTCTTCGTGCAGGGTTTTGCCGCCTGTGCCGAGGGCGTGGGCGAAAAGCTGACGCCCGCCTCACCCGCAGAAAAATGGTATCTGGTGATGCACCCTGGCATCAGCGTTTCAACCCCGGTGGTGTTCAACGATCCGTTACTGACTCGCGATACGCCTTATCGCGAAATCCACCAGCTGTTAGAGGCTGATTTCCGCAATGATTGTGAGGTCGTCGTCAGAAAACGTTTCCGCGAGGTTGAACAGCTTGTTTCCTGGCTGCTAGAATACGCGCCGTCGCGTCTGACGGGTACAGGAGCTTGCGTGTTTGCTGAATTTGACACCGAGTCCGCCGCCCGTCAGGTGCTTGAGCTGGCCCCGAAAGAGATGCAGGGATTTGTGGCGCGAGGTGTTAACATATCGCCACTGCACCGCACTCTTTCAGAGCATTCGAGCTGAGGTGACAGCGTCACTTTGATCCAGACGCTGCACCAGGCTCTTTAACACCCGCATGAAATTGTCAGTGGTCTTGCGCCAACCCTGACTCAATTTCATTCTCCCGACGCAAAGCCTGAGGTTCTTCTCGTGCCTGATATGAAGCTTTTTGCTGGTAACGCCACCCCGGAACTAGCACAACGTATTGCCAACCGCCTTTACACCAGCCTGGGCGACGCCGCCGTCGGTCGTTTCAGTGATGGTGAAGTCAGCGTGCAGATTAATGAAAATGTACGCGGTGGTGATATTTTCATCATCCAGTCCACCTGTGCCCCAACCAACGACAACCTGATGGAACTGGTTGTGATGGTTGACGCCCTGCGTCGTGCTTCCGCTGGTCGTATCACCGCGGTCATTCCGTATTTTGGCTATGCCCGTCAGGACCGCCGCGTGCGCTCTGCTCGTGTACCCATCACTGCCAAGGTAGTTGCTGATTTCCTGTCAAGCGTGGGCGTTGACCGCGTTCTGACCGTTGATCTGCACGCCGAGCAGATTCAGGGCTTCTTCGACGTGCCGGTTGATAACGTTTTCGGTAGCCCAATTCTGCTGGAAGATATGATGCAGATTGGCCTGGAAAATCCAATCGTGGTGTCTCCGGATATCGGCGGTGTGGTTCGCGCACGCGCCATTGCCAAGCTGCTGAACGATACCGATATGGCGATTATCGACAAGCGTCGCCCACGTGCAAACGTGTCGCAGGTGATGCACATCATCGGTGATGTAGCTGGCCGTGACTGCGTACTGGTTGATGATATGATCGATACCGGTGGCACACTGTGCAAAGCGGCCGAAGCGCTGAAAGAACGTGGTGCCAAGCGGGTATTCGCCTATGCAACTCACCCTATCTTCTCCGGCAACGCGGTTGAAAACCTGCGTCATTCGGTGATTGATGAAGTGGTGGTCTGCGATACGATCCCGCTGCCTGAAGAGATTAAAGCGCTGCCAAACGTGCGCACCCTGACCCTGTCAGGCATGCTGGCAGAAGCTATTCGTCGTATCAGCAACGAAGAATCCATTTCTGCTATGTTTGAGCATTAATTCACTGGCCGGGTTTTCCCGGCCGGTTTGCTTTTAAGCGTTCAGGATTATCCAGCCGCTGTCTTTCGGGACGGCGGCTTTTTTTGTTGTGCAGAGTTATTGCGGGTGTTGCATTAACGTGCACGTAGCATGTCCTGAGCGGATTCATTAAGCGGAGAGTGGTGCAGAAAGGTTTTTTAGCAATTTGGTATAACCCCCCCTTTTGAGGACAGGGTATTAATGCTAATTTGCTCAAACTCACATGATAGGAACACTCTTATATGGCGCTGGACGTCGCAACCCTGTTTATCTGCGAGCTGTATGTACTGCTGTTTCTTATTATTATCACCGCCTTCGCCTGGAGCGGCGCGCAGTACAACAAAGTGTTGGGATTTAACTGTCTCTCGCTGATAGTCAGTGTTCTTGCCGTCTGGTTAAGCAGCCTTCGTACTGAAGGCCTGCTGTTCTGGTCGGTGGCGATGGGAAATATCTGCGTACTGCTGGCCTACGGGTTATTGCTCAGCGCCTTTCGCGCTTTTCGCGGCGCGCGCTGCGGCTACGACTGGACGGTAGGCATAATAGTGTGGGGCACGCTGTGCCTGTTCCCGTGGTTCTGGAACTCCATGCACAACCGGATTCTGGTTTCCTGCCTGATGTGTATCATCTACACCGCCGCGATGATTCGCGAACTGCATCATGCCCGTGCAATGTTACCCGTCACCTTCTGGCCCGCCCGTCTGCTGTTGTGGATCCACCTGCTGTTCAGCGTGGTGCGAGCGGTACTTGACGGCGGTGTTCCCAGCCCGCTCTATGGAGCGATCGGTGGCTCAACCTTCTCCGTCTATGTGATTCTGGAGTCGATACTGATTGTAATCGGGATGAGCTTTACCATGATGGCCATGGTTAACGAGCGCACGCAGATTCAATATAAACAGGCTTCGCTACTCGATCCGCTAACCGGAGTCTGGAACCGCCGCGCGCTGTTTGAAAAGGCAGACCGGCTGGCTAATCCTGCCAGTGCGCCACGCATCATCTCGGTGATGTTGTTCGATCTCGATCATTTCAAAAGCATCAACGACCGTTATGGCCACTCTCACGGTGACACGGTGCTGATCGATTTCTGCCGCAAAGTGTGCGCTGAACTACCGGCCGACAGCTTCTTCGCCAGGCTGGGGGGCGAGGAATTTGCCGCCATCCTGCTTTGTGATGAGAAAGTGACGATGGAAATCGCAGAGCGGATACGTCAGATGACAGACGCTTCGCGTCCTCAACAGGTTCACTACAGCGTCAGCATCGGCGTTGCCAGCAGCGCTGATGCTCTTTCACGGGTGGATATGCTGCTGGCGGAGGCAGATGAGGCGCTGTATCAGGCGAAAGCTGACGGCCGTAATCGGATTAAAATTTATCGCCCTGACGAAAAACGGTTACCAACGCTACCGGCTGCTGGCTGAAAGGCTTTTCCTCTACAACCACTGCCTGATAAAACATCATGCCCGCCAGCGCGGGCATGTGAAGCTCAGTGGGATCGCTGACTATGTTATGGTCCACTGCGGCCACGATTCAATGCTGGCGGTGGCCGTGACGGCAGCGTTTATCACCGCAGTGGCGCACCCAATAGTAGCGGTCGGCGATTTTCTCACGCCCGCTCACCCGTGCACCCACCAGCCACAGCAGCGCCCCAATGAAGATACTGAAAATCGCGCCATGCACCATATACTGTGGCAGCTGGAGCTGCGGCATCTGATTCAGAACCGAGTAACCTACCCCGCAAATCATCACCACTAAACCCAGTACCATCAGGGCATTGCCCATAACATGGATATGTCTACGTTTCATTACGCACCTCCAGACGGTTAAAGTAGGCAAACTCCATTGCCAGATGCCTTTAGTGTAGAAAATCGTCTGCACAATCGTTGCGGGCACGATCACATTTATCGTTGAATGTTTGACAGTTCTTTACATCTAATAGCCTGAATTTGTATAGAAAAGGTATTATCACCCTGACTGATTATTTCACAGCGTTCAGGCAGATAGCGGGATCTTTGAGTTATCGCTTCTGCTTCAGTAAACTAGCCGCCTATAACCCGTACGCTTCAGGAAACTACTACGTGAGCAGCATTAAACTGATTGTTGGCCTTGCCAATCCCGGCGCTGAATACGCCGCTACGCGCCATAATGCCGGCGCCTGGTACGTTGATTTGCTGGCTGAACGTCACAATCAGTCGTTAAAAGAAGAGAGTAAGTTTTATGGCTATACCGCCCGGCTGAATATCGGCGGTGCCGATGTGCGCCTGCTGGTGCCCACCACCTTTATGAACCTCAGCGGTAAAGCCGTTGCGGCGATGGCAACCTTTTATCGCATCGCACCGGAAGAGATTCTGGTCGCGCACGACGAGCTGGACCTGCCTCCCGGCGTCGCAAAGTTCAAGCAGGGCGGCGGCCACGGCGGCCACAACGGTCTGAAAGACATTATCAGTAAGTTGGGTAATAACCTGAACTTCCATCGCCTGCGGATCGGTATCGGGCATCCTGGCGATCGCAACAAAGTGGTGGGATTCGTGCTGGGGAAACCGATGGCTTCCGAGCAGCCACTGATCGACAACGCCATTGACGAAGCGGCGCGCTGCACCGAGGTGTGGCTGAAAGAAGACAAGCTGAAGGCCATGAACCGCCTGCACAGCTACAAAGCGGGTTGAGGGTGGCAGGCCCGGATTCAGGCCTGCCTGCCGTTTTCGCCGTCAGGCGTCGTTGCTGGCGACTTTGTAATCCGGGTCGTCCAGCTCGTGCGTACAGTACGGACCGGCCTGTTTCAGCAGGCTGATACAGTCTTCGCTGAGGTGGCGCAGACGCAGGGTTTTGCCCGCCTCAAGATAACGCGCGGTCAGCTTATCAATCGCCTCCACGCCGCTGGAGTCCATCACCCGGGTGCGGGCAAAATCAATCACCACCAGGTCCGGGTCCTGCTGCGGCTCAAACAGCTCCTGAAAACTGGTTGTGGAACCGAAAAACAGAGGGCCTTCCAGCCGATAGGTTTTCTGTCCTTCCGCGCTCTCCTGCCCCACCACGGTAATTCGCGCATGCTGCCAGGCGAAGACCAGCGCGGAGATAATCACTCCGCAGATCACGGCCATCGCCAGATCGGTAAAGATCGTCACCAGCGTCACCGCAATCATAATCACCGCATCGGCCTTGGGCATCCGCTTCAGACGCTTGATTGAACTCCACTCGAAGGTATTAATGCACACAACAAACATGATGCCGGCCAGCGCCGCCACCGGCAGCAGCGCGATATACTGCGACAGGCTGACCACAAACAGGATCAGCAGCACCGCACCGACCAGGTTAGAGATGCGCCCGCGACCGCCGGAGGTGAAATTGATGATCGACTGGCCGATCATCGCACAACCAGCAAAGCTGCCGAAGAAGCCACACAGCGTGTTGCCGATGCCCTGAGCAACGCACTCCTGGTTGCCCGCACCTTTTTTACTGCCCATCTCATCCAGTACCGACAGCGTCAGCAGCGATTCAATCAGACCGACCAGCGCAATCACCACCGAGTACGGCAGCACGATTTTCAGCGTTTCCCAGCTCACCGGTACCTGCGGCAGATGGAACATCGGCAGCGTGCCGGAAATATCCGCCAGATCGCCAACGCGCTTGGTATCCAGCCCAAAACCAATGGCAATTGCGCTGATTACAATCAGCGCCGCCAGCGATCCGGGTATGATTTTAGTGATTTTCGGGAACAGCCAGACAATCAGCATCGCCAGCAGCACCAGCGCGTACATCATCGGCCCTTGTCCCTTAATCATCGGGAACTGCGCCAGCATAATGACAATTGCCAGGCCATTTACAAAGCCATAGATGGCGGGCTGCGGCACCAGGCGAATAAATTTGCCCAGCTTTAACACCCCGATAGCCAGCTGGATCAGGCCGGCAAGAATGCTGGCCACCAGCACATATTCATAGCCGTGCTGGGTGATCAGACTAATCAGCACCACCACAATCGATCCGGCCGCACCGGAGATCATCCCCGGCTTACCGCCGAAGAACGCGGTGATAATGCCAAGGATAAAAGCAGTATGCAGGCCAATTGTGGGGGACAGCCCGGCCAGCAGGGAGAAAGCGGTGGCCTCCGGGATAAGTGCAACCGAAACGACGGCACCGGCCAGCACGTCATTTTTGACGTCTCTCGCCCTGAAATTGTTCAGGTTAAACATATGATTTCCAGTATTTTTTACAAAGGGTTCGACACCGCTGTTCAGACTTTCAGCGGGCAAAGCAGGCTCGTCCGGGCGACGAGTGAAGGCAACGGATTAGTTGCGCAGAAGGGAGCGTTCTCAGGGTGGCGTAAGCAGGAAGCGATGCATCTGCGCGGTTCTCCGGTCCGGGTAAAGATGTGTCAGTATGGGAAATTGTGAGGGGGATCTCAAGTGAAACCTGCCCCGGCGATGACAAATCAACGCCATCGCGACGGGTTTTACGTGTATAATGCGCGGAAACTTTTAAGACACTGTCTGTGACAACATTGAGGTATTGTTCAATACCTTGATTATCAAGCTATTAAGGTGATTCAAACATGGGATTCAAATGCGGTATTGTGGGCCTGCCAAACGTCGGGAAATCCACGCTGTTCAATGCGTTAACCAAAGCGGGCATCGAAGCAGCTAACTTCCCGTTCTGTACCATTGAGCCGAATACCGGCGTAGTGCCAATGCCTGACTCACGTCTGGATCAGCTGGCCGAGATCGTTAAACCACAGCGTATTCTGCCAACCACCATGGAATTCGTAGATATTGCCGGCCTGGTTAAGGGGGCGTCCAAAGGTGAAGGCCTGGGCAACCAGTTCCTGACCAACATCCGTGAAACCGAAGCCATTGGCCACGTGGTGCGCTGCTTTGAAAACGACAATATTATCCACGTGAATAACAAGGTCGATCCGGCTGACGATATCGAAACTATTAACACCGAGCTGGCGCTTTCAGATCTCGACACCTGCGAACGTGCCCTGCAGCGCGTGCAGAAGAAAGCCAAAGGCGGCGATAAAGATGCCAAAGCCGAACAGGCCGCGCTGGAAAAATGCCTGCCGCACCTGGAAAACGCCGGTATGCTGCGCGCGCTGAACCTGAGTGAAGAAGACAAAGCGGCTATACGTTACCTGAGCTTCCTGACCCTGAAGCCCACGATGTACATTGCCAACGTTAATGAAGACGGCTTTGAAAACAACCCGTATCTGGACAAAGTGCGTGAAATCGCCGCCAAAGAAGGCTCCGTGGTGGTGCCGGTTTGTGCCGCCGTTGAGTCTGATATCGCCGAGCTGGAAGACGCCGACCGCGAAGAGTTTATGGCCGAGCTGGGGATTGAAGAGCCGGGTCTGAACCGCGTGATCCGAGCCGGTTATGCGCTGCTGAACCTGCAAACCTACTTCACCGCTGGCGTGAAGGAAGTACGCGCCTGGACCATCCCGGTGGGTGCAACCGCGCCGCAGGCCGCTGGTAAAATCCATACTGACTTTGAAAAAGGCTTTATTCGCGCCCAGACCATTGGCTTTGACGACTTTATCGCCTGCAAGGGTGAACAGGGTGCAAAAGAAGCCGGTAAGATGCGTTCAGAAGGTAAAGATTACATTGTGAAAGATGGCGATGTGATGAACTTCCTGTTCAACGTCTAAATAAAATTTGTTGTCTCATGAGGTTTCACTGAGTCTCATAACAACGGCAAAATCCTATAAAATCCACGCAATTGCGTGGGTTTTTCATTTTTCGGTATGAGTTGTTCCGCCAGCCTGAGAAGGCATATGCAGCCCAAAGATATTTTTTCCGCACTCGTGCCGGTAATAAGCACTTCCGCCATGTAATGTGGCGATTGCACTTACCAGAGACAGCCCTAACCCGCTTCCGTCTGTATGGCGGGCATTATCCCCCCGCCAGAATCGCTCAAATAATTTATCCGGCTCAGCCAGCACTTCACCTGAGTTTGACACCTCAATCTCGACGTATTCGGCACGATGAACGGTAGTAACAGTTATCGTGTCTTCTGCTGGAGAATAACGAATAGCATTGATCAACAGGTTAGTCATTGCCCGCTGAAAAAGCATTTTATCTGCAATAAGACTGCCTGCAGCATTCAGCTGAATTAACATTTCTTTTTCTTCCGACACGGGCTCAAGATAATCAATCAGCATTTCCAGCGCATCATGGAGTAAAAATTTTTCTTCAATCAGTTTGATATTGTGATGTGTGGCGCGGGCGAGAAAAAGAATATTTTCTGTCAGTCGCGATAATCCTTCCAGTTCCTCAATATTCCCCTCCAGCAGCATCTGGTATTCAGCAACAGAACGCTCCTGTCCAAGTGCAACCTGATTCTGACCTAATAATACATTGACAGGCGAGCGTATCTCATGGGCCAAATCGTCAGCAAACTGGGTAAGACGGATAAAATCAGTAGACAGACGCTGACGCATAACATTGAACGCCTCGCCAAGCGGCAGTAATTCCCGAGGAATGGTCTGAAGTGGCACGGGAAGATTCAACTTTTCACTGTTGGTCGCTGTCATGATCTTACTTAACTGACCGATAGAACGTAGCCCTCGATGAATAAGTAGCGGACTGAGCGCGGCGCACAGCAAAATGGCAACCAGTGAGAGCAGAATGCTTTGCTGGCGATAACGCCCAAGCATAAGGGTTCGCTCACGCGAGACACGCGCAAGCGTAATTGTAATTGGTCCTCCATGAGCGTTGGCCTGAAAACTTAGTGCCGATGTTTCCGTATCGTCAGCATTGATCCAGCGGTGTAGCTGCGTCTTACTGAGTGGAGTGCTCAATGGCGTGGGGGAGATATCGGGTACCTCAATACCAGTATGATTAATACTGATGCTTTGCTCAAACTGCGGCCGGATGCTGAGAATATCCTGGCGGATATCGACCATGCGATTGAAATAGAACGGCAGAGAACTGGGATGTGCACCATCGTCAAGCAATTGCCGAAATTGTGCGGCACGGTTTATAAGTGTCTGATCGTCGCGCCACACGAGTTCACTACGCAACGCATTGTAAAGGATCATGCTAATGGCGCCACAGGCCATTGCCATGATCAAGGTGAAAATTACCGTCAGCCGCAGAGTAAGAGAAGATCTATACACCGCCTGGCTCCTGTGCAGACAGGCAATAGCCCATACCTCTGACTGTGGTAATGAGCTTTATGGGAAAAGGGTCGTCGACTTTACGGCGCAGACGACGGATGGCGACATCCACAATGTTCGTTTCACTGTCGAAATTTACCCCCCAAATTTCGCTGGCAAGCAGTGTGCGGGGCAGGATTTCACCGTGACGACTGACGAGAAGCCACAGCAGCATAAATTCTTTACGCGTCAGCGCTAACTGTATGCCGTTACGCGTCACCTGGAAACGCGTTGAATCCATTACCAGATCGGCCACGCGAAGAGAAGTGCTGTGCCGCAGGTCCTGGCGAAGCAAATTTTTGACCCTTGCCAGAAGTTCAGAAAAAGAGAACGGTTTTATCAGGTAATCATTCGCCCCCAGTTCCAGTCCCTTAACCCGATCGTCCACGGAATCCCTGGCTGTGAGGCAAATCACAGGCACATTGCTGGCAGTTCTCAGAGTTTTCAACACCTGCCAGCCATCCATACCCGGCAGCATGATATCCAGTATGACCAGACTATAGGCGTGTTCAAGCGCCAGATGCAGACCATCCCGGCCATCCGCGGTGTGATCCACGATATAGCCGGCTTCTTCCAGACCCTTGCGCACCCATGCGCTGGCCCTCTGGTTGTCTTCGATCAGTAACAGTTTCATAGGTGCAGTTTGCCACGAATCTTATGGTCACCCCAGCGTTTCAGCATCAGATGACAATATGGTCATCTTTCTGACAGGCAACAGGGAGCGCCCGGCAGGTATAAAAGCTACGTCACTCATTAAGGAGATCAAATATGAATAAGTTTGTAGCTGCTTTTTCCCTCGCCATGCTGCTGTCTGCACCGGGTATTACCCTTGCTGCAAGCAAAAACCCACTTAGTGTACATGTCCTGAATCAGCAAACAGGGTTGCCTGCTCCCCAGGTCGCGGTGACGCTTGAACAAAAAGAGGGGGTAAGCTGGAAGGTGTTAAATACTGCTACCACTAATGAGGATGGTCGGATTGATGCACTATGGCCAGAAAAACCCTTTAAAGCAGGCGACTATCGGGTGACGTTTAAAACTGGCAAATACTTTGCGTACAAACAGCAGCAGACTTTCTTTACTGAAATCCCGGTGGAGTTCCATGTCACCGATACGACGACAACCTATCACGTCCCGTTGTTGCTGAGCCAGTTCGGATACTCCACGTATCGTGGAAGTTAAATAAAAATGTGGTAGTGAGATTTCGCCCTGAATCACTACAGGTTATGCGGGCACCTCAGAGTCATTTAAGATGGCCGAAAAAGAGGTGCCCTGACCTTATCCACCAATAGTGAACACGTGACTTAGTGAGTACACCCTCAACCAGAGGTGACTCATGACAAAACCAGTATCAACGACGAAAAAGCCCCCGCAGACATACGCCAGAATTTCTCAATGAAGCCCTGAAAGTTGCTGAAGGCATCGGTGTGGCCGCCGCGGCACGACAGCCTGGTCTCTGTGAATCGCAGTTTATGCCTGACGAAGCAAGATGCATGTTGCAGGCTAAAGCCTCCCAAAAGCTCAGTCCGATCAGCTACCGTGAGCACGGTCTGCCGGTATCGGAAAATTTCCTGGTGATGACCTTTACCATGCCAGCTTATCATCGTAAGAATATCTCAGCCAGCCAGACAATAATCGATTCGACGTTGTGGAACATGTCCAAAACGAGCCGGGCTGTGAAAGAACGATCTGGCTGGCTAAATTCAGATAAGACAATGCCACCGTTTTTCAAAAAGATCTTTAAAGTCGATTTTTTGGCTTCGTCAAACATGATAAATATGTATGACCAGTTTTCTTTTTTCAAGCGCATCCCGATAACACTGTTACTCAACAATGCTCAGATTTGGATTAACGGAGAAATAATGCAAACCGAATTTTACTGGATAAACGAACCTGCCGAATGGCACAGCAAAAACGACAGATTATCGGTAGTGACAGATGAGCATACCGACTTCTGGCGCCATACCTGGTACGGATTTGAGCGTTTCACAGGTCATCTCTACGCTACTGACGTCACGGATGATTTTACCTTTCAGACTAAGATTCGTGCTGATTTCAGGACGCTGTATGACCAGGCAGGAATAATGCTTATGTCGGACGAGCAGCACTGGCTTAAGGCCGGGATTGAGTATAATGATGGCGCGCCTGCTATTGGCAGCGTATTGACGTTACAAAAATCGGACTGGGCAACCGGGATCTTCCCGGGCGACCCCCGTGAATTCTGGCTTCGCTTGACCCGTAAGGGAGACGCTTTACGGTTACAGTACTCATCAGACGGGCTTCACTGGCCTTTGCTGCGTTTATGCCATTTTCCGTCTGGCCCGACAAAAATTGGTGTAATGTGCTGCACCCCTGAACGCAGCGGCTTAGCTGTTGAGTTTATTGATTTCAGTCTTATTCCGGCCATGGATAAAGCACTGCATGATCTGACCTGATCAGCATGTAAAGTCCTGAACCACACTACTGCTCCTGAAACGAGCAGGGGGTAGTATATTTGTTAAATGAGGAGATGCTGCAGGAGGTATTGAAGCAAAAGTTCTGATGCCGGCTCAGAAACGCCAGACGGTGCATTTCCCAACCGAGGCTTATTGAATCAGTGCCCGTCTGGAATGTGGTCAGAGTAATGGAAGCAGTTCTGCTACTGGATAAAAACCTGCCGTTTGCATTCTTCAGGCATTCTGATTTTATTTTGATAACCATTAAGCTTATCAACACTACGGGCAATTAAATAATATTCTAAACGATGAACAAAAAGGAGACTTTAATATGCGGAAAGATGCCTGACAATTACGTCCCCATCATCACTTTCTTCTTGCCGATCTGATACACCAAGAATATAACTTAACTTAGCAAGTATATATTTTTAAATATAAATCAAGATCAGTTGATAATATACCCTTCAAATAAGATGCAGAATCACCAGTAAGAACCACCTTCTCTGCATTATGATCTAATAATATTGAAGGGGGTTATTATTTATAAAGACATTATCTCTCCGCCAATAGACTTAAAGCTTTTCATATAAAGGACAGCTTGTAGCCTCTTGAATGTCATCATTATTTACTATACATCAATACCCCGTATTATGCTCAAAAATGATAACCTGGATACCTGAAAGGATCGACTGATTCATGATCCACGTAGTTAACTTGTCATGATTACCATGATGATGAACATTCTCTCAGCCGACTCTTTGTGGAATATTTTTATGATGCAACTCTATCAAAACAACTCTTATTTCTGGCAAGCCGGTTTTTTATTTTTTTGACCTCAATCTGTAACTTAAGAACTTTACCCTGAGTCATTTAGTCCAGGTTATTTTTCGAATATCCGATAGAACAGTCTCTTCCCTGTCATCACGCTGTACTGCATCCGCTCTTCTTCCGGCATCAGGTTCAGCACCGCGTCCATCAGCGACGACTTGCCCGCCGCGCTCGATGACTGGATAAGAACGGCCAGCGGCTTCTCCAGCTTACGCGACACCGCCGCGAGGTAAGCGGCCGTCAGATTCACCGATTCACCCACCACGCCACACGCCGCCACATCTGCCGCGATGCGCTCAGCCAGGTCCGGTGAACGCAGCAGTTCAAGCACTGCCTCCCGCGCCTCCGTCGACATATCCGGCACGCTGTTTTCCGGCTCCGGCTGTGCCTGCCGGTTCTCCAGTGCCAGCAGCACCCGCCCCAGCGAACGCCGCAGCACCCCGCAGGTGAATATAGCCAGGAAGTGGCTGGCAGAGGCGGGGTTTGAGATTGGAACCGGCGTGAACCTCAAGGTGCTGGACGGCTGTCTGGTGCTGATCCCCGACAGCCGCGAAGCGACAAGGCTCCGACAGGAACAGAGTCGTCTTGAACAGCAAAAGCAGGAGATTGAGCAGACCCGCCAGCAGGCGCTGGCGTTGCTGGCTCAGGTCAGCAGCTAAAAATAAAGCCGGAAGGATCATGGAGATCGCTTCCGCCCTTATTTCAATAATCGAGCATCATTTTCAGCATATTGAACCAATCTTCGGCACTGATCTTTTACCGCTAGTTTCTTATCATGACTCAATAGCCAGCCTTTTAAAAACTGATCTGCGAGGAATATTTCTATAAAATATTCTGCATTTATTTTTGCCACCTTATCCGGTAATCCACCATCGTCTGGCTCAGTCGCAACTATTGCTTCAGAGTCTGGCGTCCAAGGTTGTCTCGCATAAATAGTATCATCACTATCGAAGCTACTCAGCTGATTTATAATATCAGTCAACGTCACTTTATTTTCCTCATACTGCATATCCGCCATAACCATCAGGATGTAATATTTTCCTGATCTCACTACCAGGTGTGTACTGGGAACAAGGAACCAGCCGCATTAACCCGTCCTCAAGTTCATGATGCCATGTCCATCCAGTTGGAGACTGTCTTGGAGTAAGCCCGGTAGGCGTGCGCTCCAGATTAATTCCCAGTCCCTTCATATTTTTTGCAAAGTCTTTATCAGATTCCATCGCTTTCAATAGCGATTCGTTGCTTCCTGGAAATGTCGGCCACGTGAGACACCTGGATAGGATGTGTTAGAGACTTTTATTTCATAGGCTGTTGAATAAGCTGTAGGTGGCTTGCCAGCACTACATTTACTCAAATCAAGTGGATCAATCCACGTCAGCGGATTCGGTACGTAACTGTATAGATTCAGTCTCCCGCCAGCCCTATCGGGTCGCAGGGACGATCCCGACGCCGTCATACTTTTCAGACGGCCGCCGCCCGCGTCAGCGCTGACTTTATCCTTCTCAACGCCCCACATTTTTACAGAGCGTTAACACCACAGCCCCGACGTGCGTTTTCATGCTGCGCATACCCTGCCAGCATTTTTTGTTCATGCCTTGTCGTTTGTTGCGCTGCCCTCTTTTAAAGGGCTGTATTGTGACGGCGGTCAGACACGGTGCAGCTTGCTGTGCCGCGGCTGGCCATCTGCCGGGTGGGGCTGGCGAGGCGGATCACCGCGCTGAGGAAGGAGGCCGGGATGACGCAGACGCAGGTTGCGCAGGCGCTGAATGTCTCCCAGCAGGCTGTACAGGCATGGGAAGCCGGACGGCGGCGGAAACAGATATCCATACTCCCGGCCGTGGCAGCAGCTTATTGAAGAGATCGACAGTTTACCGAAGGCAAAGCAGAAGATGGCTTCAGAGATGTTAAGCGCCCTGATTGTATAGGAGCGTAACTGACTGATATTTAACGCGGTGACTAAGGGGGCAACCCTTAACCACCGCTCACCACAACTAACTACGCAGGAGTTAATTATGGCTGAGCACGATATTACGCCAGAAGTCACCATTTCCAAAACACAACGCCGCTATAAATCGGCTACAACAGAGCCCGCCACGAAGACCCCATAACCGGCATCGCCCGGTATTATTCACAACACCCCAGCCTGCACCTGAAGGGTGACTGGATGGCCGAGGCGGGATTTGAGACCGGGCGCGGCGTGACCGTGAAGATTTCGGACGGGTGTATTGTGCTGATGGCTGAGAGCAACGAAGTGCAGGAACTGCGCGAGCAGCTTTATCAGGCTAAGCAGGTGGTTAAGGGGATTAAGGATGTACTGATTTAGTGGATTTAAGCAGTAAAATGAACTAGAGGGGCCCATTATTTTCTCCGGCCCCTTTGATTTTAATGTTGTGTTTTTATAGAATTAAGATGATCTATGATTTCAAGTGAATCACTATAATTAAAAGTCTCATGAAATACACATGACGGATAATCTATTAAGTCTTTTAATTCATCATTTCTTTCAGTTAACTGCCATAAAATCACACCAGTACTTTCTGATAACTTATACGAATAAACATTAAAATAATCTGACCACGTACCAAAATTAACACGATAAGATTTTGCCAGCTCATATAACTTATCATCATCACACAACATATCATCATTAATTGACTCATATATTTTAACCGGATCATCAAATGAATACCTATCATTAAGCATCGTTTTAGATAGCATTTCATTAAATCCGCCGATCAAATATCCATCAATAAATATGGTATCACTTAAACTTCCAATAAATGAATGATTAATCCATATTTTCGCACAACCAATAAATTTTTCTAGATTATATATTGAATATTCAACAGCTATACGTGATTCATCACCTATTAGCAGAGTCATAATTTACATCCTTTCATATTCCTGGCAGAACGAGGGACATTTTTAACATCTATTGTCCTCGGTCTACCTTTAATATCAACGCCATCTGTAGAACCATTCCAATGAAAAGCACCAGAACCATCTGCCGCACTACTTTGGAATCTATGCCAAACAGACTTTTTCCCTTCACCAACTTTTGTCCATTGAGTTTTTGGATCATCAGGATCAATCTGACTAAGTTTAAAAAGGTCCTCGGCATTTGGTGGGATGACACTTTTTGAACTATTAAATGGAACTTGCCTATTCGGTAAATAACTGGGGTCATGATGACCTGGGTTTTCGTAAACAGGGGCTTTGGTTAACCCCAGCGGATCAATCCAGCTTAACGGATTCGGACCGTAACTATAGAGGTTTATTCCCCCCGCCAGCCCCACCGGGTCCGGCGTGATAAACCGTCCCACTTCCGGCGCATAGTACCGGAAGGTATTATAGTGCAGCCCCGTCTCTTCATCCAGATATTGTCCGGCATAGCGCAGCCGCTGAC